>JABRWB010000003.1 GCA_039961635.1 bacterium | reverse complement strand
CCGTAAGGTAGCGCAGGCTTTCAGCCTGCGATATCCGGGGCTGGAAGCCCCGGCTACCTAACAAGCCGTTCCTGACATGCTCGTAATCCGTCGTCGCGCCGCCTGAAACGGCCCTCGTGGTCTTGAAAGGAGGGCGGGCGCCTCGCCCGCAATATCCCGCAGAGGCGGCGGGCCTCCTATCAAGGCCGTCGTATGCATGCTCGACGGTCACTCCCACCGATGCGATATTGTGCTCAAGAAGCCTGTTCTCGTAGTCGTACTCGAACGTATTGGTCAGCTGGTTGCCGCTTTTGGCGGTGTTCTCCAATCCCTACCCCCTCACGACGTACCTTCCGCCGACCTTGGGCATTTCCGGGTGGGCGATGTAATAGTCCGCGATAAGCTCGCCGACGAACCGGACGCTGCCGTCCACGACAGGGATGTCGTCCAGCACGTTGAAGCCCGCGCCGCCGTTGGCCAGGAACTTGGTCATCGCCACGGTGTAGGTCTTCGCCGGGTCAAGCGCCGCGCCGCCGACGCTTGCCGCGACCACCTTGTTTGCCGCGAGTTTGGGGTCCACAGTGATCACCATCCCGCTCACCTGCAGGAAGCCGTTGCTCTTGCGCGGGAAGAACTTGAGCGAGTTGTTGAGGACGAGCGCAAGATCGCGGCCGGTGAGCTTGGCAGTCACCACCTCGACCTCCGCGATTTCGAGGCGCGTGATCGACTCGCTGATCGCTTCCTTCGTCGTCAGCGTGGATAGCGTCCCCGCGTCGATGAACGCGACGTCGCACTTGTAGTGTTCCCGCATCGAGTCCGCGACGAAGTTGCCCCATGCCGTTTCGCCGACGGTCGGGTCGAGGTTGTCGGCTCCGAAGGCGGGCGGCGCGACGTGGAAGGAAAGGGCCAGAATCGCCGCAAGGATGGCGGCGGTTTGAAGCTTCGTTTTCATCATGATCACGACCTCCCCTGGGTCCTCAAGTACATTATACCCGAGCGGCGGCGGAAAGTCACATTATATAAGACTTCCGCGGCGGGCGGATGTTCGGGCGCGGGCGGGCGTTCTGGTATCATCGCAGGGCGAGAGCCGCCCCGAATGGACATGAAGAAACTGCTCACCGCAATCGTGCTGATTCTGGCAGCCGCGGGACTGCTGGGTTACGCGTTCATCTGGTTTTATACAACATATATGTTGTCGCCCGAAGAAGCGTTCGAGCGTTACGGGCGCACCGCGCCGCTGAAGGCGAAGCTTGCGGCCAAGCTGTCCGCGAATCCCGACGACGCGGACGCGCTGGCGCGGTATATGGATCTGCTCGTTCTTGAAGGCAACCTGGGTCGGGCGGAGCTGATATCAAGGCTGACCGGCGTCGAATGCAGGCGGCTGGACGAGGCGCGGGAGCTTCTGGTCGAGGCCGCGGAGGACGCCGAGGACGGCAAAATCGAGAACCGCAAGCGCGACGCGCGCTGGATGGCGTACGTGGACTGGCCGCTGTACGGCTGCCTGCGGTTCGCGCAGGGAATGCGGTACGCGGATTCCGGCGACTGGATGAGCGCGCGCAACGAGTTCGAGGCGATAAAGAATAAAAAGAGCGGAATCAAAATTTCGCCGCTTCTGGCGGATTACGTCGAATACATGCACGCGCGTAGCCTTCAGGAGGCGGGCGACCACAAGGGCGCGCTGAGGCTGCTCGAACCGCTGATAGACGCGAACAAGGCGAACGGGCTGCGCCCGAAAGTTTACGCTGCGCTGATTTCAAGCTCGCTGGCGCTGGACGACGCGGCGGAGGCGGAGCGGATAAGCAAGCGCCTCGAATACGTGAACGGCTACACTTGGGAGAAGGCGCGCGCGCAGCGCGCGTGGGGCGATTACTTCGCGGCCAAGGGCGATGCGCAAAAGGCGATCGACAAATACTTGGCCGCGGTAGCCGAGGATGCGGGCAGCGGCGCGGAGGCGTCGCGGGCGATTCCCGGCATCGTTTCGGTGCTTGAAACGGCGGCCGCGGATTCCGCGGCAGCGGCCGGGCTTGAAATCGCGCGCGGCGCGATAGGCCGCGCGGCCGCGATCGCGGCCGGATGGAACCAGGGCGACAGCTTTGCCGCCGCGCTCGAGGCTTTGTTGCATACGGGAGTGTCAGGCGAGGCGCGGGACGAGTTTTCGCTTTCGCTGCTTTATTTGCGCCTCAAAAACGGCGAAGAAGCCGGGGCGAAGGCGCTTTTCACCTCGATGAATCTCGGCGGAGCGGGCGACGAGACCGCGGCCCGGGCGCTTTTCCACTTCGGCCAGTTTTACCGCGACAGGAGGGATTTTGCGAAAGCCGAAAAGTACTTCGGCGACTCGGCAAGGCTGCTTGCCCCGGTTAGCGCGGACGCCGCGTGGGAGAAATACCTGCTTTCCAAGGCGAACAAAACAAAGTCGCCTTACAATCTGCCGGGCGCGCTTGAGGATTTGATGTTTATCATCAGGCACTTTCCGGAAAGCGACAGGTTCGCCGCCGCGGCTGAAGAGGCATTGCCGATCCTGTACTACCAGGGCAAAATTCCGCAGGCGATGGCGGTTATCGACGCGCTTTCCGGAAAGGGTGCCGCCGCCGAAACCGTCGCTTCGTACTGGATGTATAGAATCGGGCAGAAGGAAGGGGACGGCGGCCTTGCCGACAGGGGAAGGGCGGGACTCGCCTGCAGGACGTACTCGTATTACGAGCTTGCGGCCGGGCCGGGCGAGCCGGAGTTCGAAAGTATCCCTTTCGACGCGATTTCCGAGCCGGAGCGCGTGGACGAAGTGCTGTTCGGGCTGGGCTTGATTGACGCGGGCGAAGAGAGCGCGATAAGCGCGGAATGGCTCGTTCCCGACCTCTCGCTGACGGAAAGCGTTATCGCGCAAGAAGTTTACGGCAATCTGCCCGGCGCCGCTTGGCACGCGGAGGAAATGCTGTCGCGGGGAGTAATGACCGACCCGGAGCTGCTTGGGCTGGTCAAGCGCATCGCGTTCCCGCGCGTCTTCGAAACCGAGGTGACCGCGGCCGCGGCGCGGCATGGCGTCGAGCCGGATGTAATCCGCGCGATCATGAAAAAAGAATCCGGATTCCGGTCGGATGCGGTGAGTTCCGCCGGCGCGGCCGGGTTGATGCAGATTATGCCCGACACTGCTTCCTGGTTGATTGGGGGAGGACGCGCCCGTAATTTGGGTGATTGGAAAACGAATCCGGAAGCGAACATCGAACTCGGGGCGGCTTATATAGCGCACCTGCTGAAGGAAAGGTTGGCGGGAAGGTCGATCGAGCTGGTCATAAGCGCGTACAACGCCGGGCCGGGCAATGTGAACTCGTGGGCGGCGCGATTTCCGGAAGCCCCCGCTTGGCTGTACGTCGAGTTGATTCCCAACTCGGAAAACGAAACGTTTACAAAGAAAGTGCTAAAATATTTGGCGATGTACAAAACGCTGGACTGATGCCAAAGCGACTTGAGTCCATCGCTTTGCACATGAAAACCCGGAACGAAAAAAAGAAGTTGAACTTTTCCGGGCGGTTGAACATCTTAAACCGATGATGCGGGTATAATCCGCGCAGGGGTAACAGGGAAGGTGTGGTTTGAAGCAAAAGGATAACAGCCATCTTTTCGGCGACGCGAAGGCTACGGCGCGTAGTGTCGCGCGCGCAGGCGCGGGCGACAGCCTTGAAGACTACAGGCGCGCGTACGAAGAATCGAAAACCGATCCGGACAAGGTCAAAGCCTACGCGGAAGCGTTGAACCGGTTGAACAGGACGGAAGAAGCGGAAGCGGTCTACAGCGAGTACGTATCTCTCGTGCCGGCCGACCAGGACGCCTTTTACGAGCTCGCGCTGTTGAACAAAATGCTCGGTAAAAACGAGCGGGCCATCGAGCTGTTCGTAAAAGTGGTTGAAATGGCTCCGGAAAGCCCGCTCGCCAAAAGCGCCGAGTACGAGATGTGGAGCCTCGACGGGAAGGTACGGCCCGCATGGGTCAAACGGTAGCTTTCGGCGAAATTAAGGCCGAATGAACTTGTCTTCCGCCGTTATCTTGAATTCCATTCGAGGACGGGCCGGGCGCGGCGAAGGGCTACTTGTTCGGCCGCCTTTTTTCAACCGTTATTCGTAATTTGCGGGGCGCGCGCGTATTGCAATTCGGCCGCTCGCGGTGCTAATATTTCTTGTTTCGGATTAGTGCGTTTACGGAGCAAAGGTTGCATTCTCGGGTTGACAAGCTTGTGGAGCGGTTTGACGAGTTTGGAATCGACGGATTCCTTCTTGTTCCACCGCCGCAGACAATGAACAGCATCCCAAACGTGTTCTATCTAACCGGATTCACCGGGTCGAACGCGGTGTTGATAATTACGGCCGGGCGCAGGCTTTTTTTGACGGACACGCGCTACGTCGAAATGGCGCAGGCGAACGTTAAAGGCTTCGAGGTCATCGAGAACACAACCCGTCCGCTTCACGAGTTATTCCCGGAACTGAACAAGGATCTGGGAATTACCAAGCTGGGCGTGGAATCCGCCACACTGTCGCTTGCGCTTTACAACAAGTGGAAGGATGCGTTCGCTCCCGTCGAACTTGTGCCGACAGAAGGCGCGGTGGAAAAGCTTCGGATGCTCAAGGACGAATATGAGCTTGAGGCTATTCGCAACGCGATTCGAGTCAACGAAGAAACTTTCCGGCACTTGCTCGGCTGCATCAAGGACGGCGTTCGGGAGAACGAAATCGCGGCCGAGTTCGAGTACCAGATTCGCAAGCGGGGGGCGAAGATGGCAAGCTTTCCGCCGATCATCGCAAGCGGAACCAACTCGTCCATGCCGCACGCGGGTTACACAACACAGGAGATTGTTCCCGGCGCGCCTTTTACGATAGACATCGGCGTCGTATACGATGGTTATTGCAGCGATATGACCAGGACGGTTTTCTTCAAGGATTGCCCGAAGGTCTGGCGCGATAGGTACGAGGCGGTTTTGGACGCCAAGAATGCCGCGACGGCATACGCAAAAGCCGGTATGACCGGCAACGAGGTAGATGCAATAGCCCGCTCGCTGATTGAAGGGCGCGGTTTTACCGAGCATTGCTATACCCACGGCCTCGGGCACTCGGTCGGCATTCAAATTCACGAGGCGCCCAGGTTTGCCAAGGGAAACGAGGATATTGTCCCTGCGGGATGCGTCATGTCCATAGAGCCGGGGATTTACGTTCCCGGTGAAGGCGGCATCAGAATCGAAGATCTTGTGCTTGTGCAAGAGAATGGACTTGTAAATTTAAACTCTCTCGGCACCGAACTTACGGTGGTGGGATAGATTGATGCATATGGAGGTTTGTAGTTGATTTCGGCAAACGACTTGAAACCCGGTGTGGTTTTCGAGCACAAGGGAAGCATCTGGAAAGTTGTCGAGTATGCGCACATCAAGCCCGGCAAAGGGCCCGCGTTCGTCCGGGTGAAAATCCGGGATTTGCGTTCCGGCGCGATTGTGGAGGAAACTTCGCGCACGGACGCAAAGTTTCAGGACGTACGGGTGGAAGCCAGGGAGCTTCAGTACTTGTTCGGCGACGAGCACCTGGTCACGTTTATGGACACAGAAACCTACGAGCAATTTGAGGTTGCAAAAGAAACGGTCGAGGACGAGCTGAAGTTCATACGGGAAGGCGACAAGGTCAAGGGCGAGTTCAACGGCCAGGAGATAATAAGCATCGTTCCCCCGATTGCTGTCGTGTTGGAAGTTGTCGAAACCGAGCCCGGTGTTCGCGGAGACACCGTAAGCAACACCACCAAGCCCGCCACCGTAGAGACCGGAGCTGTTGTGAAAGTGCCACTTTTTGTCAATTCCGGAGATAAAATTAAAATCGACACCCGAACGGGGGAATATCTCGAACGGGCCAAAGATTGACCTGCTCCGATGAATTTGGTAAGTTTAAATGTGAATCTGTTTTGTTGTTTGCGGAGCCGGCTGCGTGGGTATAACGCTGCTGGTGGATACCGGGGCCGCCGTAATGGCGGAATTGCCGTTCGCGGCAATTCCGGTAACGGTCTTAGGGAGGTATAGCGAAATGAAGGCAGCCTGGAAATTTGTATCTGTTTTGGCCGTGATCGCATTGGCGTTCATGGCGCTTTCGTGCGGCGGCGGAGGATCGCCGACCAGCAACCCGCCCGGTGGAGGCCCGTCCCAAGGCGGGGACACTCCAAATCCGCCGGAGATACCTAATTCGCCGATATCCCTGTTGATTTCGGCGACTCCGAGCAGCGGACCTGCCCCGTTGCAGGTCAACCTGTTTGTGAGTGCAACCGGCGGACGCGAACCTTACAGCTACTCCTGGGATTTCGAAAACGACGGAGTTTTCGATTCGACCGCCCAGACGCCGTTCCACACATATACGGTGACCAGCGTCGCGCGTGTCCGCGTCCAGGATGCATCAGGCAATGAGGCCAACGGATACCGTACGATTCTGGTTAACGGAGATACCGGCGGCAGTGTGGTCCAGCCTTTGGTGGCGATGTTTGGAATGGACAAGGTCGCGGGGCCGGTGCCGTTGGAGGTGAAATTCACAGGATTCGCATCGGGCGGCACGCCTCCTTACGCCTACAGCTGGGATTTCGACAACGACGGCACAATTGACTCGTATGTTAAAGATCCCGGACATATCTATTCTCAAATAGGCACCGCGGTCAACGACGCAACGGGACAAAAGTGGGTTTATTATCCAACTCTCGAAGTGCGCGACTCGGTTGGGCGCAAAGCCGCATTCAACGCGGAGATTAACGCAATGCCGGCAAGTTCCAGACTGACGCTATCCGCATTCGCGAATCCTCCCACCGGCCAGGCCCCATTGCTTGTCAGCTTCGACGGAGGGGCGGAAGGCGGAGTTCCACCGTACGAGTTTTCTTGGAATTTCGGAGAAGGGGAAAGCACGCCCTGGAGCACGGTTTCACAGGCCGACCACCTTTACTCGACTGCGGGTGTGTTCAGCGCCTACGTTTCGGTGCGCGATTCTTCCGGGCTGTTAATAAAAAGCGGCAACATTACGGTGACGGTAGAGGATGCGCAACAGCTGAAGGCGGTAATTCAAGCCAACATCGTCAACTCGTCGGTTCCGTTTACCAGCAACTTCACCAGTTCGGTCAGCGGCGGCAAAGAGCCGTTTACCTATAACTGGCTTGTATACAGCTTGTCTTCGGTGCAGGATGACACCGTAGATCCAAATCACGCGCTTTTCGGCACGGCGATTGTCTCGCCTATGTCGCCGCAGGTTGCCAATCCGGAATTCCATTTTGCCAACCAGCCGCTTTCGGATTTGGACGGCAACGGTGACGCGAATGAGTACGACCCGATTTTGGTGCAGCTGGTGGTCACCGATGCAAACGGCAATGAGGCTGCAAGCAATGTAATTACGGTTACCCCGCAGCCTCCGAGCTTCAACTACGACGCCAAGCGGCCGGCAACCGATACGTTTGTGGGATTTGGAGCCAATTTCGGCAATCCGACTCCTTCCAACAGGGTCAATCCCGCGGTCGCGACCCATCCCTACACCGGCGTGACCTTTATGTTCGGCGGTGACGTTGTTGACGGCTCCGGCAATTTCACGGGCGTTGTTGATTTAACAAACAGCGCGTGGGCGTTCAATCCGAACGATTCAGACGTCGCGTACGGAACAGGATGGCCGGCATATTCCCCGGTCACATATCCCGCGAATTCGTGGGTGGAGCTGAATACCGTCCGTCAGTCGTCTCAAGGCGACGGCTCGGTGGGTGGAATCGGCGGCGGCCCGTTCCCCAACGGGGAGATGCGCGATTACAACATTTTGGCTCCGCCGGATCCTGATCCTATCGGTCCTGCGGCGACCACGCTGCGCGCCGACCAATTCGTGCCTCGCGGCAGCGCCGCTGCGATATTCATTCACGAGCCGGTGGAAACCAATCCGGCGGGTGCGGATTACAGCGGATGCATGCAAATCGCAGGTTCCCAAGGTAACACATGGCCGGACGATCCCGCCGACCAGGGGCTTGATCTCAACGGCATGAACGGCCCAGGCCTCGGCGTTCCCGTGATTTATGTAGTCGGTGGCCGTGATGCTTCCGGCACGGCGCTTACCACGGTTCAGAAATACTATCCGCCGGGTTTCGGTACGGAAATGATGCCGATAGACTGTTGGGATGCCTGCATGTGCCAAACCGGCGATTTCCAGGTTACAAACAATCAAGTCGACATTTGGCGCAATACATTCCTCTCGCCCGATCGCGACTTCTGGCCGCAGGTTGGAGAGCATCCGCGTCCTCCGATCGTTCGCGACAGGGTACCGGGCGATGGTGCGGATGCCGCCAGCCCGCTTGTGTCCCTCCCAATCGGAGTTTACGGTCATTGCGGTTTCGCAATTGAATCGCTTCCGTATTTGGGCAATCTCCCCTGGCCTCTCGGTCCATTCTGGTACATCTTCATCTTGGGCGGCAAGGAATCGGACGGCCACGTTTCGAACGAATTCAGAATTCTCGATACGCGCGCTGATCCGACCGGAGCGGGAAGTGGAGGCAACCAGAACCCCCGCAATCCGGATTATCCTTACTGGTCTTACGTTCGCGCCGGCAATCCGGTGAACGGTCCGGTACAGCTGATGCCGGTCGAGCGGTACGACTTTGACGTGGTTCTCCAGTATGCTGATCCCTCAAGGGGAGAGCGTTGGAAGCTTTATGTCTTCGGCGGCACGAATCAGAACGGAGAATACGTGGACCAGGTTGACGTATTTACTTTCGAAAACGTTTACAACCCGAACACCGGTACATGGTCTACGCTTTCCGCGGTGATGCCGGAGCCTTCAGGCGGACTTAACGCTGCGGTAGGTTTCGACTCGGTTCTCGGTTACATTTACCACACATTCGGCGGACGCACCAGGGACGCAATCGTGGGCGACGTTTATACTCTTCAGAACGATTCCACCTTTGTGCCCAGCTCGCTAAGCTTGATTCCCAAATACGGCGCGGGAATGGGATTTTCATTCGCAACCCCGAGCCGTCCCGCCAGCGATCCCTGGGATCCGGCGCTCACCTATTACAGGGTGGCCGGATTCGGCCCAGAGGGGATGAATCCTTACGTTGAGTTCTTCCATGTACCGTAGCGAATGCTTGGTTGCATGAAAATTGCGCCGGGCCGCCTTCAAGGCGGCTCGGCATGCCTTCACAGGAGGTTGGGTTGATGACCAGACTGTTTTCGATTTTGATGCTTGTGATCGCGACGGCGCTCCTCTTTGCATGCGGCGGCGGCAAGGGAGCGATTCTTCCGGATCCCGGTGACAGGGGCGGTAATCAAGACCCCGTGCCGGAGCAGCCGGACGACGGTTCCGATTTGGAGATCGTGTTCGTCGCGCGTACGCCCGAAGTCGGTCCTTCCCCGTTGAAAGTCGATTTTCTCGCCGTTGTGAGGGGGGGAGTGCAACCCTACACCTTTATGTGGGATTTCACCAACGACGGAGCTCCGGATATAATCCAGAATAACCAGAAGGTTACGACCGCGACCACGAGCTATACCTATCCATTCCTGGAAGTCGACGGCGTCAACGGCCTTAATCAATCCACATTCAGCGCGGTTTTCACGGTAATCGATAGCCGGATGGGGAGCGGAAACAAGCCCAACTACGCTGTGCGTACCAGCCTGCCGGTTCAGGTGGTTGTCACCAACGGCTCAAGTTTCAGGTTCGATCCCGCAAAGTCGGGCGTTACAAACAGCGAACTCGGTTCAGAAACGCTGTCTTTCACCAACGGCAGCCAGACTATGGATTTGGAGTTCGCCGTGTTCAAGGAAAACACGGAAATCAAGTTCGCCGCAAACGCCGTGGACGGCACGCCTCCGTACAATTACAGGTGGAATTTGGATTACGCGTCGGTCGTTCCGGATACTTCGGGCAACTTTTTTGCCACCGAGTTCGAAAGCAAGGTTGACACTACCACCCAGAATCCGCGATATACCTTCAGCTTCAACCGCCGCCCCGAAATGGAGGCGCTGACGATAAATCCTGGAGAGTCGATTGAAGACTACACTCGCAGGAAGGAAGCGAATTACCGCTTGATTCACGTGGAAGCGGTTGACAGTCTAGGTAACAAGATTCAAAGAATTTTCGGTGTAAAAGTTGTTCCCGAGAACTATACTCCTCCGCCTCCTTCGCCCACTTTCAAGGTGTTCATTGCCACCGAGCCTCCATCCATAATCGCCAATCCAAACGACGCTACCGATAAAGCCAATTCACCCGTATTGGTGCAGCTGGATAGAAACAACGTGGATTTTTCGGGGACAATGATCTTTCCGACGGTTCATTTCAGCGCTTTCGTTTCCACCACTCCCGGCGAAGCGGGCGCCCCTCCCTATTCCTACAGCTGGGATTTCGAAGGGGATGGGTATATAGACAGCCAAGCCGTATCTCCGACAATTCCGTACTTTAACGAGAACACGCGCAACCTGTCTAATCCTTACGCATGGCCCGGTTTCTACATTTGCAAGCTTCGCGTTCGCGACGCCATCGGCAGAGTTGTTTCCATCGAGATCGGCGTAAATGTCATTGACATAACCGGACAAGTTCCGGGTAATCGTCTGGAAATCGATCCCCTCGCCATGGTTGCGCTCGGAGGCGGAACCGGGGAAATCAAGGAACAGTCTTTCGCCGCTCCCGGAGATCTTGTCACCTTTTACGTGGATATTACGGGCGGTACGGCTCCTTACAGGATCGCGTGGGACAGGAACAACAACGGCATTTTCGGCAATACGTTGCTTGACCTCGACCCGGATCCCAATACGAACGATCCCGATCCAGCGGACGCGCCTCAGTTGACGCTATCCGCCGAAGAGGCAGCACTAGGAAAGCTTGACAAGAGGGAGCTGACAAAGTTCGAGCTCGGTGCCGTTCAAAACGGCTACTACTTTGGCGGAGTCAGGGTGACCGATTCAAGCCCGGTGCCTGTTACGGTTACAGCTTATTCCCCCGTGACCGTTGCCGACGTTTCGACTCCCATTTCGCCAAACAACCCGTTGATAGAAAGGTCGTTGCACGGCGCAGGCGTGTTGAACGGAAACGTGTATCTCGTGGGTGGATTCCTCGGCAACGTTGCCCTGAAGACGGTCGAGCGCATATCCGTTGCCGACAATTCGTTCGGCATAGAAAGCTCCCTGTTCTCCAACAGCACGCTGACCGACATGCCAACAGCCCGCGGTGCGCTGGCGGTTGGAAATATTGGTCCAAGCGTTATCGCGATCGGCGGCATCGAAAACGTGAACGGCTATTCTGACAAGGTCGAATCAATGTCGATTGCCGGCACCGGGAACGCGGTGTGGGTCAACCGCCCCGGAATCGGTTACAGAAGCGGCACTTCAAAGAATCTTGCATATCACGGTATGCAGTTCGCCACGCTTCCCAACTACCTTTCCTTCGGCGGCACCCCGGCTCCCGCGGACGGCTTTATCGTTTGCGGCGGCATCGTGGAGTCCGGATCGGTCTCGCCGACCACCTGGTTCTATCTTCCCATCGAGGGATTCCCGGATCCAAAGCCCACGGATCCGAACAACGATTACTGGTTCGTGCTTAGGAACATGCCTACGCCCAGATACAACTTCGCAATGGCGAGGATAGGTTCGTGGGTGTACACGATCGGCGGGATAACCGCCGATGGCTCGATAAGCAAAGCGGTAGAGGCGCTAAATCTTGACACTTTGGTTTGGGTTACCTTACCCAACTATCCCGTTCAAATCGCCGGTGCGGTGGCTGTGGGGCACGACGCGCAGAACTTCCTTGCGGTTTACGGAGGACACACGGCGATAAGCTCAACGGGCGAATACACTCTTGCCTCCAAGTCGTATGCATTCAGCCCGGTCACGAATTTGTGGACTGAAGCCCAGCAGATTTCGCCGCAGCGTACAAACTTTGCCGGCAGCTTGGTTGATTACCAGTTCCTGGCTGAAGGCGGCGAGGCAGCGGCCCAGAATGAAGGCGATCAGGTTACGGTCGTGAAGATTGCACCTTCACCGATTCCCTAAGGGCGATTAAAGTCGAAAAAAAAAAGGCCCTCCCGAAAGGGAGGGCCTTTGCTTTCCGGACTGCAACAACCGAACTCCAGGTTGTTTCAACCCAAGTTGAAAACCTTGTCCAACTTGGTTATTTGAAAGACCTTCAGCACATCGGGTCTGATGCCCGAGAGGCCGAGAGTTTTCCCGCTTATCGTGCAGCTCTTGAGCATGGACACGAGCTGGCCTATACCGGCGCTGTCGATAAACGGAACATCGCTCATATCGAGAACGATGGATTTCACATCGTCGCCAAGCGCGTCTGCTTGTTCCTTGGCCTCGCGTCCCGAATCGAACACGAAGTTGCCAATAACTTTAATCACCGCTGTTCCATTTTCTACGGAAACTGAAGTTCTCATAATCGCTCCAACGCCACCCGGCGCGGCATAATTGTACATCATTTCAACATGGCGCTCGCTATCGCGGTTCAATTCCCATGTTATAATCCCGCCCCGTGACCGTCGAGCAGGCACTCGAATGTTATTCAATCGGACACAGCGACCGTCCTCCCGAGGAGCTTTTGGCTCTGCTCGAAAGGTACGGCATCGACCTCGTCGTTGATGTTCGCTCGTTTCCATACTCGACCTACCTTCCGCACTACGACAAACATCGCTTAGACGCGGTACTGCACCGGCGCGGCATCAGTTACATCTGGATGGGGCTTATGCTCGGCAGCCTGACGCTGGACGGGCGGCTTGATCCCATCGCCAAGGAGCGCGAGAAAAACTACCAGGAAGGCATCTCGAAGCTGATGGATTTGCTTCCGGGCAGGAAGGTGTGCCTGTTGTCCAGCGAAGCCGAATGGCAGATTTCCCACCGCCACAACCTGATTGCCCAGACATTGATGCGTTACGGCATCATCGTCCGCCACATAGACAAGGACGGCGACGCGGTGGACGCTCCCGCGGATTTGTTTCACCTGGAAGACGTTTCGAATTGAACCTGACGCCCCAGCTTTCGTCCCCGCATTAGCCGATTTGATGGCTTTGTTACTAGATCTCGCAAAATTTTTCTTGTCGCTTTTTACCGGGTTGCTTGTCATAGCCGCCTTTCCGAACGATATCGCGCATTTTCCGGAATTGCCTTGGGCGATTTGGATTGCGTTCGTTCCGATGCTGGGGGCGGCCGCGATGTCGCGCACGGCCAAGGAAGCGTTTTTGTGCGGATATTTGTCCGGCGTCGTAGGGCATGCAGGCGTTCTTTACTGGCTTATCAGCTTCGGTCCGATTCCGGTTATTTCGCTGTCGCTGATGTATTCCGTCGTTTTCGGGATGACCGCGCTTTGCGCCTGGCTTGCGTTCAGGCGAGCCAGCCCGGCTTCGTGGTGGTGGATGATACCCGTCTGCGCTGTGGCGTTGACGGTAATAGAAGCGCTTGGCACCTGGGGATTCCCGTGGCTGTTGCCCGCGTACGCACTGTCTTACGAGCCGCTGTTCATACAGCTTGCCGATATTGGAGGCGTATCCCTCGTCGGCTTTTCCGTTTACCTTGTCAATGTCGCGATTTACCAGGCGCTCTTTCATCCCGGCGATTCGAGATTGAGAATTCGCGCGGGCGTAATTTGTGCGGCGGCGTTTGCCCTTATTCTGGGCTATGGATACTTCAGCTTGTCACGGAGCTTTGAAGGACAAAAGCTTTCTGTCGCCCTTGTGCAAGGCGGGCTTGAAAGCGACGTCGAATGGACGAGCAATTACTCGGCGAGAGCGCGCGAAACCTATGTGCGCGCGACGGATTTGGGCATTGGAAGCGCGCGCCCCGACCTGGTCGTTTGGCCGGAAAGCACGACTGGCGAGTTGACCGATCCGGCTGTGAATCTTTCGATCGCGCCGCTGATAAGATCGGTTGCCACACGCCATGGCGCCTGCCTCCTTTTCGGCTCGATCACGAAGCGCAACGGCGCTTACTACAACAGCGCGGTTTTGCTCAATGAAAGAGGACGGATTGAAGCGGTGAGGGACAAAATCGCGGTTGTGCCGTTCGGCGAGGCGCTGCCGTTCCGCCGCGCTATTCAAATCCTGCCGTATCCCTGGGGGGAGCAGGACATCGACGCCGGGCGCAGTCTTGAGCCTTTGTCGTTTCCGCTTTCCCGCCGCAGAGCGGGCGAAGCGCGCTACGCCAAGATCGCCACCGGAGTTTGTTTCGATTCGATTTTTCCATATATCCCGCGGGAGCAGGTCCGCCGCGGCGGTCAGGCGATCGCGGTAATTACCAACAACAGCTGGTACAAGCTGCCCTCCGGCACGGTCCAGCATTCGATGATGGACGCCTTCCGCGCGGTCGAGAACCGGCGCTTCCTGCTTCGTTGCGCGACGACGGGAATCAGCCAGGTCATCGATCCCGCAGGCATCGTGATTAAGGAAACGCGGCCGCTCTCGCCAGGGTTCATCTCGGAATCCATTGCGCTTCTGGAAGGTCAGACCGTTTATACGCGTCTCGGCGAATGGTTCGGTTGGCTATGTGTCGCTATTGCCCTCGTCGCTTTCACCTGGCTTTGCTGCGTCGGCGAGATGGAGGGTTTTCTGTAATCGCGCGCCGCGCCGGGCGAGAATCGGCCCCGTCCGTGGTATAAATCCCCGTCATGCAACCTTCGGAAGTCAGGGAAAGCCTGCGCAGGCTCAAAGAAAAGCTCCTCGAAATGGGAGACTATCTTTGACGTAGCCGGCGCGCGCGCGCGCCTCGCCGAACTCGAAACCGCGATGGCCGCGCCGGACTTCTGGAACGATCCGAAAAAAGCAACCGAAATCAACAGAGCAGCGTCCGGGTTGCGCGCGCGCGTATCGAAATACGATGCCACCGCTGCCGAATGCGACGAGCTTGAAGTGCTCTGGGAAATTATCGGCGAAGAAGGCGGAGCGGAAGAAAACTCCGCAGATTTCAGGGAATTCGTCAAGCGTCTGGAGCAGTTCGTGGAGCATGTGGACGCACTGGAAGCCACCGCGCTTCTTTCGGGCGAGTTCGACGCCGCGCCGGCGCTCGTCACGATTCATGCCGGGGCGGGCGGCACCGAGAGTCACGACTGGGTGGACATGCTGGCGCGGATGTACTCGATGTTCTCCCGCAAGATGGGATGGACGACTAGCGTACTCGATTTCACTCCCGGCGAAGTCGCGGGAACGAAAAGCCTGACTATGCTGGTTGAGGGAGAGCTGGCGTATGGATATTTGCGCGGCGAGCGCGGCGTGCACCGGCTCGTGCGCATCTCGCCGTTCGACGCGAACAAGCGACGTCATACCAGCTTCGCTGCGGTGGATGTGATTCCCGAAATCGAGGAGGACGCGCCGATAGATATAAGCGAAAAGGATTTGAAAATAGACACTTACCGCGCGTCGTCCGCGGGCGGCCAGCATGTAAACAAGACGGACAGCGCGGTGCGAATCACCCACCTGCCGACCGGGATTGTCGTGACCTGCCAGAACGAGCGCAGCCAGCATAAGAATCGCCTGCAGGCGATGCGCGTTTTGCGCAGCCGGCTCGCCGAAATGATGCGCCGGGAAAAGAAAGAGCGCGTGGAGGAGCTTCGAGGCGAAACGAAGGAGATCGCCTGGGGCAGCCAAATCCGCAATTACGTGCTGCAGCCATACCAGCTGGTCAAGGATACGCGCACGGACTACGAAACCGGCAACGTCCAGGCCGTGCTGGACGGCGAGATACTGCCGATAATATGGGCGCTGCTTCGGAGCGAGGGGAAGAACGGGAAAGGGGGGTAATGAGATCGCGGGGTATAATGTCTTGGTGAGGCCTCTCAGATATTATGCCGATACATCCGTCTTCGGAGGCTGTTTCGATAGGGAGTTCTAAGCCGCCAGCCGTGTTTTCTTCGAGATGGTGATGGATGGCAGAGTGTTGCTCGTTGTTTCGTACGTCACGCTTGAAGAGCTTGAACTTGCGCCAGATAGGTTCAGCGCGTTTTCTCGGATTTGCCTGGCGAAATAACCGAGGTCGTGGAAAACAATCCCGAAATTCTGCGACTGAGAGAAGAGTATTTGAGGTCCGGCATTCTCGAACCTGGCTCGTTCAAGGATGCCGAGCATGTGGCGGCCGCGACTTTTGCCGATGTCGATTTGCTGATTAGTTGGAATATGAAGCATATCGCCAATCCGGCCCGGGTCAGAAGGTTCAGCGAAGTGAATGTGAGCATGGGATACCGGTCGATTCCAATTTATACTCCAAAGGTGGTGATGCAGGATGAAATCGGCTAAAGATTTCGACTGCGTACAAATGAAATGGGATATCCAGAAGCGCATCGCCGAGGAAACTAAGGGCATGTCCGAGGCGGACGCGCAAAAATACCTGTGGCAGAAGGTGCTGGATAATCCCAACCTCGGCCCAATCGTGAAGAAGATGAAAAGGTACAGACCGCTGCGGAAAGTTGGTTCGTAAGCGGGATAGGTGGCCGGACCAGCTTTACCCTAGCGGTTCCACTTGCGCCTCTCTCGCCCTCTTCGGGAAAAACCGCACGAGCGAGAGGAACGCGAGTCCCGCGACCGCCGACACGAGCGAGCCGGTCAGTATCCCGACTTTTGCCTCGTCCAGGTGACTCCCCTCGCCGAACGCAAGGCCCGCGATGAAAAGCGACATCGTGAAGCCGATTCCGCACAGAATCGCCGCGCCGTAAATGTGGCGGAACGACACGCCGGACGGCAGCTCCGCGAGTCCGAGCCTGACCGACAGCCACGAGAACGAAAACACGCCAGCCTGCTTTCCGAAAAACAGCCCCAGCGACGCGCCCATCGCGACCGGACTGCCTAGCATGGCCAAAAACTCCCCCCCCACCGCGACGCCCGCGTTCGCCAGCGCGAACAGCGGCATTATCGCGAACGTCACCCACGGATGCAGGTCGTGTTCGAGGTCTTCCAAAAGGCCGCGGCCGTGCATGTGAATTCCCTCTTCTTGCCCGGCTTCCACGTCTGCATCCGCCGCCTCGTGCATGGTTTGCGGATGCCGGCCGCTGCTCGGAATCGTGAGCGCGACAAGCACGCCCGCGACCGTCGCGTGCACCCCGCTGTCAAGCATCGCAAGCCAGCAGATTATTCCCAGTGCTATGTACGGCGGCGCGGCGCGCACACCGACCCAGTTGAAAAACGCCAACAGCGCAAGCGCGGCGAACGCGATTCCCAGATAAGAGAGCGAAAGCTTTTCTGTGTAGAAAATCGCGATCACGAGAACCGCGCCAAGGTCATCCGCGATCGCCAGCGCGGTTAAAAATACCTTGAGGGAGAGCGGCGCGCGCTTGCCCAACAGAGATAGAATCCCCAGCGCGAACGCGATGTCGGTCGCGACCGGGATTCCCCATCCGTGGATTCCCTCGCCTTCCAGATTGAGCGAAACGAAGATGAGCGCGGGGACGATCATTCCGCCGAGCGCGGCGATAAGCGGAAGCGCGGCCTTGCGCGCGCTCGAAAGCTCGCCGGAGAGAATCTCGCGCTTGATTTCGAGGCCTACGACGAAAAAGAAAACGGCCATCAGGCCGTCGTTGATCCAGTAATGCAGCGGCTTGTCCAGCGACCATGGCCCGAGCGCAATCGAAAAATGCGTCTCCCATGCGGCGGTGTAGGTGTCGCCGGTGTAAGTGTTCGCCCAGATCAGCGCGGCGATCGAAGCGAGCAAAAGCAGGATGCCGCCTGCGGCCTCGAGGCGCGCGAATTCCGCGAACGGCCGGGCGAAGTAATCCCCCGCCGAGAGTGCGAGCTTCCTGATTGCATCCCTTTTTCTCATCGTGGTTAAAGCCGGCGGAACGGCCCGAAGTGCAGTATAGGCGAGACGCGGCGATTGCTCAACCGCTTCCGCTGGCCGTCCCGCGTCTATAATCCCCCCCGTGGGCGAATCGGTTTACGGCATCGTTTGCTCGGCGCGGAACTCCGGCGAATCCGACCGCCGCGTAGTGATATTCGGCCCCGATTGCGGAAAGATATCGGCGCTCGTCCGCAGCGCTCGCAAGGAAAAAAGCAAGCTCGCGGGCGCGACGCGCACGTTTTGCGAGGGCCGGTTCCATGTAAATGTGTCGCGCGGACGCGGCGCGGGCGGCGCGGGTCGCGGCGATGCGGCCGCGGTCGAAGCCGCGGGTACGCGCTCCGCGCCGCTTCTTATCGTCTCCGGAGTGGAGCTTCGCAACTCTCACAAAAAGGTGCAGTCCGATATCCGATGCCTGGCCGCGGGCTCGTTTTTTCTGGAGCTTCTCGAATCAGGGCACTGGCCGGAGGATCTTTGGGAGCCGGTATTCCGCCTCACCGTGAACGCGCTGCGCGTTCTGCCCGATGCGTACCATCACCGGCATCTCGCGTGTTTCGTCGAGGCGAAACTGCTGAAGCTCTCCGGCGTCTATCCCGATTTCTCGTCGTGTGCGGAATGCGGCCGGCCCATAGTTGCCGGCGCGGCGGTTGTCGACCGCAAAAGCGAGCACGCGTACCACGACGGCTGCGCGCCCCTCACCGCGTCGGGCAAAATCGCGGGCTACGAAACGACTGCGGACGTCGTATGCGCGCTGTACCGGCTGGCGGACGTAGCGCTGGCGCAATACGATTCGGGCTGGATCGGCTCGGCGCCGCCCGACTCGGTCGAAAAAACGCTCTGGCGGATGCTGGCCGCGATGATGGATGCGCCGCTCAAAAGCCGCCGGTTCCTGGAGGAAGCCCTGGGCTGGTAGCTCTGGTAAACTTTCCGCGTGCGAACCAGCGCAAAAAGCGGTGACAGAGCGTGACTTTCACCAATCCCGCCGCGCTGCTGCTTTTGGTACTCGCCGTTCCGATTGCGCTTTGGGCGCGGGGGAGCTTCAGCCATCAATCGCGCATCCAACGCGCGGTTTCGCTCGCATTAAGGCTCGCGATTCTTGTTATGCTCGTGTTAGCGCTCGCGGGCGCGCGAGCGATGCGCAAGGTTGACAGGCTGGGCGTCGTATTCGTCGTTGATTCCTCGGACAGCATTCCGGCAGCGCAGCGAGACGAGGCGCTGGCTACGGTAGCCGAAACCATAAAAAACAAGCCCAAGGACGACCTTGTCGGCCTCGTGATGGTCGGGCGCGAAGGAGCGATAGATACGTTTCCGACCGGCGCGATCCAGCCGGAAGAGATACTTCGCCCGCAGGTGCGCGTAAGCGGGAACTACACAAATTTGGCGGATGGAATCAGGCTCGCGTTTTCCTCCTTCCCACCCGGAGTGCAAAAGCGCATCGTGCTCCTGACCGACGGCGCGGAAAACCTTGGCGACGCGGTCAGCGAGGCCACGCGCGTAGTGGGCGAAGGAGCGGAGATCGTGACCGTACCGATCCGTCCGGAGTTCGGCGCGGAGGCGGGCGTAGACATGCTGTACGCGCCCGGCAGCGTGGGCGAGGGCGAAACCGTTGGAATCCGGATGATATTTTCCAGCTCGGTCACCCAGAAGGGCCGCGTGATATTGATGACGGACGGCCAGTACACGGGCGAAAGCGAAATCGAGCTGACGCCGGGGAAGAATACGTTTTCTTTTCCGCAGCCGGGGCTCAGTCCGGGGTTTCACTCGTTCGCGGTCGCGCTCGAAGCGGAGCGCGATACGATGCCCGAAAACAACCGCGCGTTCGCGTACACGCGCGTCGCGGGCCGCGCGGGCGTGCTTATCGCAAGCAACGACGCGTCCGACACCGGCGCACTGGACCGCGCGCTCTCCGCGCACCGGATAGAATCGCAGCGGATGACTTCGCGCGGCCTGCCTCTCGATCTCGCCGAGTGGCTGTCTTTCGATTCGATAGTGCTTTCCGCGGTGCCCGCGCACGAGCTTTCCGAGCCGCAGATGCAGCAGATCGCGGCGTCCGTGAAGGACTTCGGGCACGGCCTTGCGATGCTGGGCGATCCGGACAGCTTCGGGCCCGGCGGGTATTACAAGACTAAAATCGAGGAAGCGCTGCCTGTCACGATGGATTTCAAAAAACACGCGCTCTCGCCCAACGTGGCGGTGTGCCTGTTGATCGACCGCAGCGGCTCGATGTCGATGGTTTACAACGGCTACGAAAAACTCGCGCTGGCCCGCGAGGCGTGCATCGCGACAATCGAGGTCACCGAGCCGAGCGATTACATCGGCGTGCTGACGTTCGACAGTCTGCCGATGTGGGTGCTCAAGTTCGCGCAGAACACGGATAAGGAAAAATCGAAGGAAATAATCCGCAGCGTCCAGTCGGGGGGGGGGACGGAAATTTATCCCGCGCTCGTCGAGGCCGAAAAAAAGCTCTCCGCCATCGACGCGAAGGTGAAGCATGTGATTCTCCTGTCCGACGGGATGACCGCGCCCGGCGATTTTTCCGCAATCGTCGGCAAGCTCGTCGCAGGAAACGTGACGGTGTCCACGGTTTCAATAGGCGACGACGCCGACTTGAAATTCATGGCTGACATCGCGAAGGCGGGAAAGGGCAACGCTTATTTCACGGACGATCCGTACGACCTCCCGCGGATTTTCACGCGCGAAACTTTCATGGCGAACAAGGGAACAATAGTCGAAACGCCGTTCAAGGCGGTTCCCTCCGGCTTCCACTCGCTCACTTCCGGAATTGCATGGGAGTCCGCGCCGCAGCTTGACGGTTACGTCGCGACAAGCGCCAAGCCCACCGCGGAGGTTCCGCTTCGCACGCCGCAGTCCGATCCGCTGCTTGCCGCGTGGCGCTACGGCCTGGGGATGAGCGTCGCCTGGACGAGCGACGCGAAGAACCGCTGGGGCGCGCACTGGCTGGGCTGGGAAGGATACGAAAGCTTTTTCAGCGGAATATTGCGCGCGACCAGTGCAGCGGCGCAGAATCCGGGTTACCGCGCCGAAGCAAAACTGGAGGGAGACCGCGGCATCATCACATTGACCGCGCTAGAAGAGCGCGCCGCGGCCGAGCTTCCGACGGACGTCGAGGCGAACGTCGTCGGCCCGGACATGAAATCGCAGACCGTGAAGCTGCGGCAGGTCGCATCGGGTAAATACAGCGGCGAGTTCCCGATCGAGAACACTGGAACCTACATGGTCAACGTCATCGGCAAAACGAAGGACGGCGCGCGGTCGGCGTCCACCGGCCTTGCGGTCAGCTACTCGCCGGAGTACCGCAGGCTGGGGCCGGACGAGTACGTGCTGGGCAGGTTGGCCGCGCTGGGAACGGAGCTTTCGCTTTCGCCGGACGACCTGTTCAATAAGGGCAGGAAGCCCCAGGTCAAGCACGATCCGATATGGGAACTGTTGATTCTGATCGCGGTTTATCTCTGGATTTTGGATATCGCGGTGCGCCGCGTAAGCTGGAGCCGCGAGTACCTTGAAATGGCGGAGGAGGCTTTCCGAAGTTATTCGGAAAGATTGCGCCAGGCGCGAATCAGGCGGGGCGCGCTGCGCGAAAACGTTTCAATCGCGCGGCTCGTCGAGCGCAGCAAAAAGGTGCGCGAGCTTATCGGCGTTTCCAAGCCGCATCCGGGCGAAAGCGCGCCAACCGCCGTCGAGCGCATCGTCCGGACGCGCGGAGAAGGCGGCGCGAGCGCCCCGGAAGCTGAAGGCGGGAGCCCCGCGGCCGTGGAAGATTCGCAGATACCGGAAATAACCTGGCACAAGCCCGTGGACGACGAGGGCGAATTTTCCCGCGCAAGTTACGAGGTTCGCGCGCGCAAGAAGCTTTCCGGACTGCGCCGCCGCGGCGACAAGAAGGACTGAAGCGTACTCCTCTATTTCGCTGCGATTCCGCCGCGGCCGCCGGTTGCCCATGATAAAATCCGGTCGTGTCGGTAAATATGAACGGCTTCAACGTGCCATTCAAATTCAAGCTCGCGTGGGCGCTCGGCGGCTACCTTCAGGCGAAGGGTTACACGTTGACGCACCTGGTGAATCCGAACCCGGTGCGCCTTCCTCCGCCGCCGGCGAAGGGCAACTTCGTCCCTGATCTGCTGGCCAAGGACAAGGCGGGCAACACCGTGCTGGGGATCGCGGTCACGTCGGACGGGATTGCGACGCAGGAAACGAAAGGCAAGCTTATCGAGTTCTCGTCGCGTTTTCACAAGGAAACCAAGCAGCCGGTCGAGTTTTACATCGGGATGTTGAACGATCCGGACGCGGTCACGCTTCTCAAGCGCACGTTCGGCGAAGTGCACATAGACTGGAAAGTGCCGCACATCCACATCGTCAAGCTGACGTTTTAGCCGGGCATCAGCCCTGAATGCTGCTGATCAGCCCTCTCCTTCCATATACCCATATGTGGCCTTCGCTTCCGCAGGGTCCGGCTCGAACGTTCCAAGGCCCGTCGCGGGCGGCTCGCGGAACACACGGATCGCCGCCTGCGAGGGAAGCGGGCACTTGTACTCGCATATCCCGCATCCGGTGCAAAGCTCCCGCAGCACGACGGGGCGTTTCGATAAATAGCGCTCCCCGTCCGGCGTCGCGGCCTCGAACTGCTGCATCACTATCGCCTTATCGGGCGTGGGGCAGTGCTCCTCGCACACGATGCACTCCCTGCGCGAAACGAACGGGATGCACCGCGAAACGTCCACGTAGGCGAGCCCCATCACCGCCTTTTTCTTGTCGTCGAGCGCCAGAGGCGGGATCGCGCCGGTCGGGCAGGCCGCGCCGCACAGGTTGCATTCGTAGTCGCAATATCCCATACGGTTCATCATCCGGGGCGTCCACAGCCCGTCAAGGCCGGCCTCGAAAAGTGCCGGCTGCAGGCCGTTTGTCAGGCACACTTTCAGGCACTGCCCGCACTTGATGCATTTTTCCAAAAACTCGTTTTCGTCCGCGACCCCTGGCGGGCGGATGAAATCAACCGGCAGATTGACCTTTTGATTGAAGAGATTCAGCACGGGATAGGCGACGACCCCCGCGGCGACGCTGCCCAAAAACGCCCTCCGGTCGGTGCCCGGCTTAAGCGCGTTTATCCGCTCGACCTTCAGGCGCAGCGGGTTCTTTTTGGAGTCCGGCGTTCCCTTGCACGACCGGCCGGTGTTGTTGCCCTTGCCGTTGAACAACGCGAGATTTTTCGTCGGAAGGAACGAGATCTTGCGGGTGTCGCACTTGTCAATGCAGTGCATGCAGAACATGCAGTCGGCGGACATGTCCCCGGCGAAGTGGCATTCCTTTTCGCAAAGCGTGCAGGCCGTGCATCCACTGACGAGCCGCCTCCTGAGCGGGGAGAAGAAATAGCTTATGCGCTGAAGCGCGCCCAGCGGGCAGACGTACTTGCACCACCAGCGGCGGTGCTTCTGCTCGATTAGCACGAGAACGAGGACGAAAGCCACGATAAGCAGCGTGTCGGTATACGAGGGAGCGGGGAACTTGCCGAAAAACCGGCTTACCGGATACCACCAGTCCGCGCCGGTGAACCGCGCATCGAACGCGGTATACGCGGCGCGCGCGGGCGCGTCCAGCGCGGGGTAGAGCGCCACGGTGAAAAACTTGAACGCAAGGACGATGGGATCGAATATCCAAACGAGGGGCATTTTGAGCGCCGCGAGCGTCAGGAAAACGCCCAGCAACCAGAGATTGAGCGATGCGGGCGCTTTGTACACGGGTGCGTCGGGCGGCGGAGGTGCGCCGGGAGCGAACAGCTCGTCCGCGGGCGGACGCTTGAGGTTGAACGCGCGGGCGAACCACTTTGAGAACCAGCGGGAGAAATCCAGGATTACGCCGAGCGGGCACATCCAGCCGCAAAACGCGCGTCCGAGCGCGGCCCACCAGATAAGCGCGACTATCGCCCAATTCCAGAGGAATAATCCTTGCCGTGAAAATAGCTGCCAGAGGTGGGTGAGCGGATCGAGGTTGAATACCAAGCGCGGATCGTAAGGCAGCCGGAGCGGGTAGGCGAGCGAAAAGAAAAACGCGGCAAACACCAGGAAACTCAACACCTGGACGGTTCTGCGGACGGGAACCCACGCGACACGCAGCGGCTGCGAAGCCGCGAGCGCGCGGACAGGCAAGGGCGTCTTCCGCCGTGAGACTCCACCGGCTCCCCGAATCCGTCCCACGGGAAGATTGTAGCCGGATAAACCCTCAAGCGCTTGGAAACGGGCTTGATTTGGGAAAATTCATCGCAAGCGGTTTATTACGCCACGTCCTTGACCGCGATGTTTTTCGGATTTATCTCGCCCATTCCGCGGCGGTTCGCCTCGGCGATGAATCCAAAGCTTGAAGGCGCGGTACCGAACAGCTGCGCGCCCAGCGCGTCCGCCTCGACGATGTTCACGCACGCGATGACCGTGTCCTTGCGCTCCACATCGTCAAGGCTGCCGCCTGTGGGGCCGTTGCGCTTCAGGATGCGCGTCGCGTCAACGACGCACAAATGCGAAGGGATCATCATTGCGAGGTCGGGAAGCGCGTCGTGTATCCGCGAATGAAGCTCGCCGCGCTTTTTTATCACTCCCATCAGGTTCTTCATACAGATGGTCAAGCCGGCCAAGCCGTGGTGTTTGAGTATCGGGACGTTGATAAGCACATCGGCGTTGCGCGCCAGTTTGTACACGTCGGTGCCGCCTGTCAGAGCTTTGACGCCGCGTACCGCCGGCACGAGAACGTAGGAATCCCCGCTCAAGTATTGAAGCCGCGCGGCCGAGCCGGACAGCGCCTTCTCGATGCCGCTCTTTTCGTAGCAGACGCGTATGTCATTGCAGGGATTGCAGAAGACGTCGATCTGTGATGCACCGGCTTTTTTGCAAAGGTCAACCAGGCAGCGAACGACCTGCGGATTCGTGTTCGCCGCATATTCCTCCGTGCGCGCCCAGCCGATGTTCGGGACAATCGCGACTTTCTGGCCTTTTTTGACGAATCGCGCCATCCCACCCAGCGCGGCAATCGCTTTTGAAGTGTTCTGGTAAGGCGAACCGCCCCTCGCGCGCGCGGCGTTGACAGTTGCAGCCTCGGCGAAATAAACAAGGTATGGATTAAGCGCGGCCGCGCCGCCGAACGCGGCGATCCCCTTCAGGAACGCGCGCCTGCCAAAATTGGTTGCTCCCATGCGGAAACCTCCCGCGGAGGATGATAGCAGGATTTCACGCCGCGTGCATTCCGACAGTGCCCAGAGGGTATAATCCGTGCATGCTCAAGGCATTTCTCAAGACGATAAGCCGTTGTTCCTCCCGCCTCCACGCTCTCGCGCTCGTGCTCGTTCTGGGTCAGTTCTTCTCGTGCTACAGCCCGCAGATGGCGCATTACCGCAGCGCGCAGAGTCTAGAGGCCGACGGAAAGTACGAGCAGGCCGAAGCCGAGTACAAGCTCGCGCTTGACGCCGCGCCCGATGACGCCGCAGTGCTCCTTGCGCTCGCCCGATTCTACGTCAACCGCGACAGGTTTGAGGACGCCGCCCCGATTTACACTCGGTTCCTGGAGGCGACGGCGGACGAGGCGGTAAGGTGGGAAAAGGCGCGACGGGAAGCCCAGTTTTACATTGACAAAGTCGCCCAGGCCGAGGAAGAAAAAAAACCGAAGAAGAAAGAAAAAAAGCCGCCTTCGGATCCCGATAATCCATACGGGCTGTAAATGCTGGTCGGCGGTTTGGTATCGGTGCGCCGAACGCTAAGGCCGCATCCTAATTCCCGCTTCGCGAACAGCAGATTCGGATTCGAGCCTTCGAGACATGGAGACGCCTGCGATTGCGCCCAGCGCGCCGGCGGCGAAGAACATCGCGAATGCAAGCAACGCAAACAGCGCCATTAACGCCGAGTCGCCTAGAGCAGACTCGAAGCTGCCGGGCACCGCGTCTGCGATGCCGCCCATTTCGGCCGCAAGATATCCGAAATATCGGTATACTTCGACAAAAAGCGCCAGGGAGGGGCCGGCCGCGAACAGCCCCCACCGCCAGCCTCCTTCCGGAAACATCGAGCCCAGCAGAAGCGAGCCGGAAAAGTAAAGCAACGCGAACAGCCAGCTTGCCGCAATCCATCCCGGCACGTCGTCCGTTATGAGAAAATAACCACTGGAAAAAGGCGATTCGGCCAGCCCCTGATGAAGGTACAGCGCGGCAGCACCGACGGCGAATCCCGATGCGGCAACATAGCGCATTCCAAATTGCAAACTCGCGGCGGATGCTCCCAAAACGAGCCCGGTTGCTGCCAACAGGGCGAGCACGCATGCCGAAAGTAAGTCAGCTGATTCGATTCCGCCCGGCGTCATCCTCCACGCCGTGAAAACAAGCGCCGCAATCGGGGCGATTCCCGCGCCCGCAGCGGACCAGATTTGCCCGGGTAGGATTTTCCCCGCAGCGATTCCGGCGAAGAACGAAATCAGGGCGAAGCCGACGGTAATCAGCCCGGCGGCGATTTCGGTGCTCCCCGCAAGCGAATAAGCTATCGCGAAAGCTCCGGCGAGCGGGATACCCGGAACGGCCGCAGTCAGGACGAAACGAATTGCGCGCAATATTGGCACCTCCTCGGAGGATGCCGATCCGGATGGATTGCCCGCGTTAGGATTATACCGAAAAATTCGATTTTAGGCCGTTTATTCACGAAATATCCGCCGGAAAGCGATCGTCATCCAATCAGGCCGTATTGCATTGACGAAATTGATACTGCATTGACGAAATTGATACTGTGAACCTCTCCGACTTCGCGGACGTCTAATCCACTATGGGATATAATGTCTCGTCTGTTGTGGAAATCCGGGCTTTTGGCCCGATTGGGGCGGTCTATGCGCGCTGTTCAGCAAATTTTCGGACTTATTAAAATTGTAACTATCATCGCCGCCTTCGCAATGGCGGCGACCTTGCTTTCGTGCGGCGAAGCCAGCCCTACAAAGGATATTAAGGAGTACGTCCAGCAGGTCGCGCTGCCCGCGGGCGAGCCGTGGACGCCGCTCGATCCGTACAACTTGGATCCGGCGATGGGTGTTCACGCCGAGGGATTCTCGCTTTGGGTGGTGGACGACACCGGCCGCCCGAACGCCGAGCTTACCGCGCTGTATCGGCTCGAACGAAAAACCTTGGCTGACGGCGAGACGATGGTCACGATTTCGGTTCATGGCAGTCCCGGCATCCCGCACAGCCTGCTTTATCTGCGCTACGAATACACCGAATTTTCGCCGAAGGAAACGGCGATTTCGGACTTTTTCGGCAACAAGAACGAGCGGATTTCGATGGTTGTATCGCATACACCGGGACTTGTCTCCATCGGCGTTGCCCGGCTTCACCCGGAGAAAGGCATGCCGACGGGAGACGGGACGGTGGCTACCGTAAGCTTTCTTGCGCAGCCGTTCGACGAAAGCCGAAACCGTGCGCCCGCCAGTGCGCCGAAGGGAGATTGGAACCGTGTAACTACGCTGGTAGCCAATACAAACGCGGGGCTGAACGTGGAGCTTCGATGGACGGAAGTGAACACGGGCGACTACAACAACGACGGCGAAGTGGGAGTCGCGGACATCACGCCCATCGCGCTGCGCTTCGGTAACATCGTCGGAGACGGTGTAGAGGATCACATCGATCGTTACGTGGACGGCGACAAAAGCGAGGAAATCGGCGTTTCAGACATCACTCCCATTGCGGTGAACTACCTTTCGGTCGTGAGCGGATACCGGGTGTACAGGCACCGCGAGGACCAGCCGGGATTCGTTGACCCGTTTATCGGCAGCCAGGGCGGCCCGCTTACGGTTTGGCGCCCGTCGGTTCCCGAGGACAACAGCAGACCGGTATATACGTTTATTGACACACAGGTCGAGGTGGGACAGGGCTACACTTACAAGGTCGTGCCTTACGACACGCTCGCCCTTGAAGAAGGCGTCGAAAGCAATACCGCATACGAATTCGTTACGCCCGCTACGGACACGACCCCGCCGGTATGGGTGGCGGGCACGGGCATAACCAACTCGGTTGCGGCGGACGGGATAATCAAGATTTGGTTCGGGCGCGCCGAGGATGCGGAGTCGCCGCCGGTGCAGTACGTTTTGCGGTATGCGACCTCTCCAATCGGGCAGGCGTCCGACGTGCGGACTATAGTGGGAGTAACCAGCCCGTTTTATTTGGGAAGCGATCCGGGGCACAACATCGTGAATGGTACCGAATATTACATGCTGGTGCGCGCGCGCGACAGCGCGGATCCTTACAACGAAACGAGCAATCCGCCGGACGAGCTGATCGGAAAAGGGCGCGGTACGCCGCAATCGGGCTCGACCGCTGACATTCTGCCGCCGGAATGGGACGATGAAATCGGAATCACGCAGGTACTCTCCGGCGACGGCCAACTTTCGATTTCCTTCGGCAGCGCGACGGACGCCGGTTCGCCGCCTGTGCGGTACAGACTGTATTACGCGCCGGGCAACGGGCCGATAATCAAAGACCAGGCGACGGTCGTCAACGACATTGTCAGCCCGCACTTGTTGACCGGACTTGCGAACGACCAGGTATACAGCCTGCTTGTCACCGCACTGGACGGTGCAACCGTCCCGAACGAAACGGAAAACGTGGAGTTTTCGCTAGGAATGCCTTCAGCAAGCGGCAACCCCGATTTAACGCCTCCGGTTTGGATTGACCAGCCCGGAATTAAGGCGGTGATTCCCGGGGATGGTTCGGCGCGCGTCACTTGGCACGGGGCGACCGATGCGGACACGCCTCCGGTAACTTACAGTGTTTACTGGGAAGAGGACGACGGGACTCCTCCGCTGGATTACGGAGCAGCGGACACCGCAGGCAGGGTGATGCACGGGCTGTCCGGAGAGAGCGCGCTGGTAATCGGACTGACTAACGGCGTCGCGTACCGCTTCGGCGTGCGCGCCGCGGATTCGGCGACGCCGCCCAATCTCACGCAAAACACCAACAGCCTCATCGCCACACCGGAGTCTGGGTTGGATACCGAGCCGCCTATTTGGATTACAACCTCCGGTATCACCGGGGCGGCCGCTCGCAACCAGGGCGCCGACATTTCGTGGGGGGACGCCACGGACGTTTCTAGTCCGCCGGTCACGTTCAACATTTATTGGGAAGAGGACACGGGCAGCGGGCCGGTGGATTTTCTTGCAGCGGAGGCCGCGGGAAGAACCAAGCTTAATGTTTCCGGCAATGCGACCATTGTGACGAACCTGATAAACAACCGGACGTACAGATTCAGCGTTCGCGCGAGGGATGCCGTCGGAAATGAAGATGACAACACCGAGAGCATGACGGTAACGCCGGCGTTTACGGGAAATTTCACGCTCACTACGATTGACAACGTCGGCGATACGGGATTCACGCCGTCCATCGCGCAAGCGCCGGAGGGCTGGCTGGGCATCGCGTACTATGACCAGGGCAACGGAACGCTTAAATATGCTTCGAACGAGTCGGGCAGCTGGGTGACCGAAACGGTTTACACTCCGCCGGTCGGGGAGGTGCACGGTCCGTTCCCGAGCTTGGCATTCGACGCGATGAACCGTCCGCACATAGTTTACTTGGATTGGACGGATACGGGCGACGCGTCGCCGACGACGCGCGTGCTTTATGTTACGAACGACGGCTCGTGGACAAACTACGAAGTGGTGGATCGCGGAACATCGGGCGATTACGACGCGGTGCTGTGCTCGCCGCGGATCGCGATCGGCCCGGGTAACATTCCGGTGGTGTGTTACACGGACGCGACCAATCAAACTTTAATGCGTACAGAAAAGAACGGAAGCAACTGGGAAGAGCTCGAAGTTACGGACAGCTTCGTTCCGGGCGGCTTCCAGTTCCAGGTGCAGGCGTTAAGGGCCGAGCCGGTATATTTCGATCCGGGCGGCGGCCAGACTATAGGCATTGCGTACTACAGCCAAACGGACGGAGCGTCGTTTTCGTACCTCGACCTCGGTCAAGATCCGCCGGCATGGGTTAACGAGGTGGTTGCGGGCGAGGCGGGGGCGGGGCTGTATCTCGATCTCGCACTCGATCTCGCAGGAAAGCCGGTAATGACATTCCAGAATGCTGTTACCGGCAAGCCGATGTACGCGAAGCGCACGGGAGCGGACTCCTGGGAGGTTGAAGACGTTGACGCACCGCGCGCGGGCAACGGATTTTCCACCGCGGTAGGCGTTATCAATTCCGGCGGGACAGGCATAGCCGCCGCCGCGTGGTTCGACCAGAACAATTTGGGCGCCCGCTATGCGATTGACAAGATTGGAGAGCCGGGATTTCTTTCTCCGATGACGGTTGATCCGACCACCGCGGGAACCGGTTTCTTCCTGAGCATGCTTGTGGACAATGTCAATTTCACGCCGGGGCGTGCGTATATCGCGTATACCGCGCCTAACGGAAATAATCGAATGTTAAAGCTTGCTGTGAGAAATTCGTAACAAGGTCGCAAGCCGCATACTGACCCACGGTTCACCGCATTCGCGTGTTATTCGTATCTTGCCGGAGACATTCCGGCCGGCGGGCGACCGCCGATAAATCAAGCTATTTCGGAGGTTACACGCTTTGAATAAGGTGATTTTTGCAATTGCAACGGCGGCCATATTGGCCGCGCTTTCCGCTTGCGGGGGGGGAGGAGGACGAATTCTTCCGCCTCCCGCGGCAACGGGTTCGATTTCCGGGAGCTTCAACGTAAACGGGACGCTGCCCGAGGGCGCGACGTTTCAGGCCCAGCTTTACCGCAACGGCACAGCCGCTCCGGTAGCAACCGCGACGCTGACGCTCAGCGGCACGCGATACGATTTCGAGTTCACGGAGATTTCGCTTGGAACTTACCGCGTGCGGCTGGTCGGAGTTGTAGGGACAAGCCAGATTGCGCTTGCGGAAACCGGAGATATCGTACTCACGGAATCAAGTCCGGATAAGTCGTCCATTACCGCCAACGCGCTTGGCACCGACGGCACGCTATCGGGGTCGGTTAAGGTTGCAGGCGACTTCCCGGCGGACAAGGCCGTTTATATTTACGCTTTCCGCACCGACATAACCCTTCCTCCCGGCCCGCCGGACAACGTCAACAGTTTCACGTTCGATATTACGGCGGAAATGATAGTTGACGGATGGTTCGAGTACGACATCGAAAACATGAGCTACGGCGTGTACCGCGTCCAGCTTCTCGGGTACGATTTCGCCACGCACGAGGTCACGCCTTACGGCGAATTCGCGGATGATATCGTAATCGACGTCAACATGGTCAACAATTCAAACATCCGATTCGCCGCCGGATTCGGAGTCGAACCCCCCACGCTCGACAACGGCGTGATTCGTGGAACAGTGTCGTTCACCGGAACGCCGGATTGGACGATGCCCGTTTACGTAAGCGCGAACACGATCCCCCCCCGTCAGGGCGCGCCCCTCGGAAACTTCGAAATAACCGAGGCCAATTACAACGCCGCTGGAGTGGACTTCGAGTTCACCGGACTGCCCCAGGGCCAGTACAGCGTCTCGATTTTCCAGTACAACTTCACCACGCACAAGGCGACGTATTTCGGCAACTATGAAGGCAACGGCGGGATTGTGGACATCGCGACCAGCGATACGGTAGTCGAAAACGTGGACTTCACGGCCGACTGGTCGCTACTGGAATAAAACCTAATTGATGGCAATTTCGTCCGGATGGGGGAAGCGGCAATGCTTCCCCCTGCCCGGACAGAATTACGGGTGATCTGTTGAATCGCACGATATATGTGTCTGCCGGCGCGCTCGCTATTTTCGCTTCGCTTTGGATGGCGGCTCCTGCCGCCGCGCAGGACGAAGAGTCCCCCCCGCCGGGCGACGAGATAATCCTAGACGACGAATCCGAAAGCGACGGCGAAGTCGAACTCGGCCAGGTGGATGTCGAGGATTCGAAGGGGCAGGGGGGGATCAAAGATGTGCCGACAACGACCGAGATAATCGACCGAGCCGAAATCGAAGAAAGCGGCGCGCAGGACATGCTCGATTTGCTTCGGCGCAAAGTCGGAATGAACGAGAACGATGTTTTCGGAGGAACGAGCATCGGGCTTCTGGGGCTTCCCGCCAAGTTCACGCTGATTTTGCTCGACGGCAAGCGCATCACGGGCCGCGTTTTCGACCAACTCGACGTGAACCAGCTTCCCTTGTCGGCGGTCGAGCGGATCGAGGTAATCAAGGGGCCGTCGTCCACGATTTTCGGAAGCGAGGCGATCGGCGGCGTAATAAACATCATCACAAAAAAGCCGGGGCAGGGTGCATCCGGCGAGCTGCGGGGAAAGGGCGGTAGCTTCGGCCTGCTTACGGAAGGCATCGGAATTTCGTGGGGAGGGGGAGACACCTCGGCGCTGTTCGATTATGAGCATTTCGATTACGATGGTTACGACCTCGACACGCGCTCATTGGACAGCGACGGGGATGAAGAAGATCACGACGCGGTTTTCGCAAAGCTCCGGCACGCGTTTTCGGACGCTTCGCGCATCGAAGTCACCGCGTTGTATTTCGACGAGGTGCGGCGCAGCACGCGGTTCGCACCCCCGGACATCGTTCGCAACGGCGACACTTCGACGGAGCGCTTGCAGCTATCCGCGGATTTCGAGTGGGATACAAATCCGGGCGAAGTTTTACGACTGGGCATCCGCGATGGAAATTTCGACCACGGATACCGCAGCTACTTCGTTGGTTTCGATTCCTCCTCTGCGACTGAAACATCTTTCACCGAAAGCTCGCGCGATTACGAGGCCGAATATGTCTGGTACAAGTCCGAACACATTTTTACGCTTGGCGTGAGATCGTTGAGAGACTCGATCAAAAGCGACCGCGTAGAATCCGGATTCGCCGACTACGATACTACCGTCGCATACGTTGAGCATGAGTGGATCGCGAATCCAAAGTGGACTTGGATTTGGGGCGTGCGGCTTGACGATAACAGCTCCTACGGAAAACAAATGAGTCCGAAGGTCGGGTTCCGTTGGAAGCCGAGTGAGGCGTACGACCTGCGGGCAAGCGTTTCGCGCGGATTCCGAGCGCCGGGACTGCGCGAGCTTTACTTCGATTTCAACAGCCCGTTCGGCTACCGCGTCGAAGGAGACCCGGATTTGCAGCCCGAGACCAGCACCGGCTATCAGCTTACTCTCGAAGCGCGGCCGTACAAAAACGGCCAGACCCGCCTGATTCTGTTCCGCAACGAAGTCGAAAATTTGATCAGTGCGGTCGAGATTTCTTCGTCGCCGTGGCTTTTCCGCGAATCCAATATTGAGAACGCGCTGTCGCAGGGAGTTGAATTCGGTTGGGGCCACAGGCTTTCGTCCGACTGGACGGCTTCGTACGATGCGCTTTACACTGATGCAACCGACGATGATTCCGGATCAAGGCTTCCGAATTCGCCGAAGTGGGATCACCGCGTTTCTTTGGATTACACGCGCGGCGCGTGGAACGCCGAGGCTTTTCTTCGAAGCACGTCAAGCCGGTTCACGGATTCCGCAAACGCGATTGAAGCGCCCGGCTTTACGACGCTCGATTTTCACTTCGGTTACAGAACCGGTGCGTGGAAATTAAAGCTGCATCTGCTTAACGTCACCGACGAGGTTGACCGCAGATACGGGCCGAAGCCGGGATTTGAATGGCAGGCTGAAGCGGTGTTCGCCTTTTAGCGCCGCGTAATTGTGTGCCGATGATAAAATTACCGCCCGCGAAGCCGGGTAATTATCGGGGCTCATATCGGTGGAATGGTTCGAAAAAGGCGGCATATTCATGTGGCCTCTCCTTGCGGAGAGCATCGCCGCGCTGTATTTCATTATCGAACGGTCCATTTTTTTTATGGCGGTTTTGCCGCGCTACCGGCGCAACCTTATGGAGACATGCGAAAGCGACAAGGTCAAGACCGGAGCTGACGGAAATCCCGACGGCGATCCGCTGGTGCGCGAGCTGCTCGCGGCGAAGCGCGACAAGTCGCTGAACCTCGAAAGCGTGGATATCGCGATCGAGGAGCACCTTCGCATCCCGCAGCACGGTCTGACCGGAATCAATATCATCGCCCAGACCGCTCCGCTGCTCGGACTCCTCGGAACGATCACGGGGCTCATCCGCGCGTTCATCCAGATTCAAAACCTGCAGGGCCAGGTGAATCCAAGCGACCTTGCCGGAGGAATCTGGGAGGCGCTTATCACGACCGCCGCGGGATTGTGCATCGCGATCCCGTGCGTCATCGCGTACCTGCACTTCACCCGCCAGGTGGCGAAGCATGAAACCTGGCTGGCCCGCGCGGTGGCGCACGTCGAAAAGGTTTTCCGCAGGATGGGCTGGGAGGTAATTTAAATGCCCCGCCGCCGCATCCGCCGCAAGCCGTTGCCTGAAGCCGGGATAATGATCGCCCCGCTGTTGGATTGCATTTTCATCCTGCTTCTGTTTTTCATGCTGGTCAACCGGTTCCTCGCGCCTTCGATCAACGTGGATTTGCCGCGCAGCGTGAGCGCTGACATCACCGAGGAAAAGGCGCTCAACCTCGCGATAGACAAGGACGCGAATTTGTTTTTGAACCAGGCGCCAGTCGAATGGGAGAACCTCGTCGCGGCGCTGACGACGGCAAAGGAAGAGAGCCATCCCGAAATCGTGCGGATCAAGTCGGATAAGACCGTGCCTATAGAAACCGTGGTGAAGGCGATAGACGCGGTGCGCGCCGCGGGGATGAAATCGGTCGCGCTCGAAACCGCGACGCGGGAGGCGCTGGAAGCCAAGACGGGGGGGGAGTAGCATGCGCCTTACATGGAAAGCATGGGTGCTTGCCGGCAGCGTGGCGTTTCATCTGCTGCTTTTCGCCATTCTGAAAGTGCCTGTGATTCTGGCGCGCTCGCCGCAGGTGGCGCTGATTTTCAATTTCAGCGAGCCGCCGAAAATCGAACAGCCGAAGCCGGAACCGCCAAAGACCAAGCCGCCGAAAATCGAGGAAAAAAAACGCGAAGAAAGGAAGCAGGAGCCTGAAAAGAAACAGAACGAGCCGCCTCCCCCCCCGAAGGCGCCGGAGCCGATGCCTTCGGATCTTGTTGACGACGGCAGGCCGGTGGTAAATCCGGAGCCGGACGGCGTGCCGGAGGGCGAAGCGGGCGGCGTGCCGGGAGGAACGCCCGGCGGAACCGGAACGGCCGAGCCCGCGCCCGCAACTCCGGAGCCGGGGCCGAAACCGGAGCCGCCGCCCGAGCCGGAGAAACCGAAAGTGGACACCGCCGCGATCCTCTCGAAATACACGAGCTCGGTGAAATCCAAAGTTCAGGGCGCGAAGTTCTATCCCGAGCAGGCGAAGCGTATGGAGCACGAGGGCAGCGTCAAGGTGCGGTTCACCGTCACCGCGTCCGGCGGCGTGTCGGGCGTGAGCGTCGCGTCGTCGAGCGGATTCTCCGACTTGGACAGCGCCGCGGTGCAGGCGGTGCAGAACGCGGCTCCTTTTGGAGCGATCCCGGAGGAGCTTGGCAAGTCGTCGCTCACAATGACCGTGACGCTTAACTATAAGCTGAATTAGTTTCCGATTTACGAATGCAGGAGACCTGCGCCGTCGGCCGTAATTGATGCATTATACAGCGGCGGGATTTGCCGGCTTCGCCGCCTTCGGCCCCGTGAACACCCCGGCGATGAAAAGCGCTCCGGCGAGAAGCTGCGGCAGGACTAGCGTGAGTGCGAGGAAAATCTCGTAGTTGCCCCTGAAAAACAGCAGGCAGCCAACCGCGCCCGCCAATAGCAGCAATCCGCCCAGCAATCGGTTGAGCAGAAGCACGGCCAGCACAATGACGATGCCCGCGGGCATCATCAGATGGCCGATCAACGAGCCGGTTCCGTATTCGGCGATCTCGCCGAATCCCGACGCCACGTTGAAGAACATCCAGAATCCCGCCCACGCGCCGAAAACCACCCAGGCGACGATGTGGACGAGGCCAGCCGGCTTGCGGATGCGTTTCCTTTCATTCATTGCAACCTCCGCGCCCGCTTCCGGGCGCACCGCGCGCTACCCCCCGATCCGGTACCGCGCCACGGCGGGATTCACGCCAATCTTGTTCCCCTGCTCGTCGTAGATGTAGAATCCCTTGCCGGTCTTGATCCCGAAGTGTCCGGCTTCAAACAGCCTGGTCAGAAGCGGGCTCGGCCGGTACGCGTCGCCGAACTCCGCCCAGAGGACGTGCGTGATGTAGTACATCGTGTCGAGTCCGACGTAATCCGACGTCGTCAGCGGCCCCATCTTGTGCCCCAAGCACAGCGTCGTCTTGTCGCAGTCCTCCACGCTCATTATCCCTTCCTCGACGACCCGGTACGCCTCGTTGCAGAAGGGGACGAACATCCGGTTGATACCGAATCCTGCCTTGTCTTCCGCCTTGATCGGTTCCTTGCCGAGGTCGCGCGTCAATGCCGTCACCGTCTCGCTCGTTTCGTCGCTCGTCAGGAAACCCCGGATGAGCTCGACGCCCGGCTGCAGCGGCACCGGATTCATGAAGTGCATCCCCATGAATTTTTCCGGATGCGCGTAGCAGGACGCCAGCTTGGTTATCGAAATGCTGCTCGTATTCGAAGCGAGTATGCCGCTGAATCCAAGCTCCGATAGTTCCTTAAATTTCGCGGCCTTGGCCTCGTAATTCTCGATTATCGCCTCGATGATTATGTCGCAGCCCAGAAGGTCCGCCGTAGCGACGCCCGTTTTGAGCCGGCCCTTCGCCTCGGCCGCGGCTTCCGCGGATATTCCCTTCGCTCCGCCGCTTTTCTCGTAGCTCGCGACCAGCCGCTCCAGCGACTTGTGAATCTTGGCCAGCCCCTTGGCGACGACCTCTTCGCTTACGTCGATGACGATCGTGTCGAACCCGCACTGCGCCGAAACCTGCGCGATGCCGTTGCCCATCGTGCCGATGCCGATGACGCCGATTTTCGAAATTCCGCTTGCGCCCATATCTTTCCTCCAGTGGTGTGATTGCGGCGCGGTACCCGCCGCGCCGGGGCGATTATATCACCGCGATTGTGAAATGGGTTACATACAGATTGGATATACCGCCGTTCACCAAAGCCGCGGGCGGGGATTTCACAAGGGGGGCGGCTTTGCCGCCAGTTATTCAGTTGTGAGTTGAGCGTTGAGAGTTGAAAACCTTACCATCACTCTAAACTCTCAACTCTTAACTCTCAACTTCCGCCGTGCGAAGCGCGGGCGGATATTATCCTGTCCACCCGGAACGTTTTTATTATCCCGTCCATGTAGCAGAAGGCCTCCATGTATCCCTTCCCCGCGGCGCTTTAAGAAATTTACTCCCAGCCTGCTTTGCCCTTTGTCCATTGTACTTTGTATCTGGCAATTTCCACTTTGGACCTTGTCCTCTTCACAGGCAGCTGCCTGTCACCGCTACGATTTCCCCGCTCCCGCCAGCACCCCGCCTTTCGATACTTCCGGCTCCGTGCACATATTGCGGTTGAAGCAGCACGGCCTGCGCTTGCCGGTTTCGAGTTTCGAGCAGGCAACCCCGATCCGCTTGCGGCGCGTTTCGGGATTCCCGGTCGAGTTTATCCAGCGGATCCAGTCCCAGCGCGCGGCGGTCGTGACGTCCTCCCACGCGGCCTGCGCCTCCGGGGAGGCCGCGAGCGCGGTTTTCAGATCCGCGGGAACCTCCGGCTCCGGCCATTCTTTCGCCGGCTCGATTTCAACCTCGACGCCGTCCCCAGC
>JABRWB010000002.1 GCA_039961635.1 bacterium | reverse complement strand
CCCCAGGTGCACCTGCTTGATGCTCGTGATCGTGGTTATCGGGCTGCCCTTCACGGGGAATATCCGGTTGAACTCCTTGATCGCATCGAGGTCGTCGGGCGCGGGCAGCCCCGGCACTTCCAGCCAGCCCTTTTCCGAAAGCATCGAGAGGAACTTCGCGAACGACAAAAGCCTGTTTTGCTTCGCCGCGCCGTTCCCGTCCGCGTGCGGCGCGCCATGCCCCGCTTTTTCCGCCGCCCTGCGCGCGCGCTTGTGCGCCTTCGACGCCTGCGCGCCCGATCCGTTTCCTGAATAAGTGTCCGGCTCCTGCGCGAATCCGATCCCGGCCAGCACCATGTCCTCCTTGGGCACAGTCCAGCCGAACCAGTCGGTGTGCCCCTCGTGGAAGAACGCGCGGAACTCCTTAGCTCCCCCCCCCGGAAAAACGGCCTGCATCGCGAACCGGCGCACCGGGCGGGCGAATCCGTTTTCGCCGCGCGTGATCGCCGCCCATCCCGACGCGTCGATGACGAACCTCGCGGACAGCGACTTCTTTTCACCGTCCAGCAGGTAATCGATTTTGAAAGTGTGGTCCTCGCGGGCGACCGCGGTCACGACCGCGCCCCAGAGCGTTTTGTACCCGTCGCGCTTGATTTTGGAAAGCAGCCAGCGGTCGAAGTTTGCGCGGTGCATGCTTGCGTACTTCACCGGCAGCGTCATCGTCACGTTGTTGTCGAAGTCCACGTAACGCAGGACGTTTATGTTCGGCGGCGCGGCAACCTCCGGCGGCAGGTTGTACTTCCCGAATATCGCCGCGAGCGCGCGCTGCGCCTCCTCCGTCAAAAGCCCGCTGCAAAGCTTCTCGCGCGCCGGCCCCCCCCGGTCAAGGTGCGCGACGGAAATCCCTTCGGGCAGGCAAAGCGCGGCCGCCGCACCTGCCGGCCCCGCGCCGATTATCGCCACATCGAAGTCAACCTTCTGCATATCATTCGGCGAACTTGGCGCACGCGCCCCGCCGCCTATTCCTTTGCTGTTCCTAGTTCGCTAAAGTAAGCATGGTAGCGCAAATCCTCCGGCAGCGACAGCCCCGCGGCGTTTTCGCGGGCGAACCGGCCGAAATCCTCCGGCGACCACACTTCCACGCCCAGCTTGCGCGCCTTGTCCAGCTTCGAGCCGGCGGCCTCTCCCGCGATAAGCAGCGCGGTCGCTTTCGACACAGAGTCCGTCACCTTCGCCCCGTTGTATTCGAGGAAACGCTTCAGCTCGTCGCGCGATGCGCCCGGAAACGTTCCGGTGAGGACAATTGTCTTTCCGGCAAACAGCCCCGCCGCGGACTTCGCGTCCGGACGCGCGGCTGGCTCCGGAGCGACGCCAAGCGATTCAAGCGCCGCGATCATATCCTTGTTTCGCGCGTCCGCGAACCACTTGACTATCGCGTCCGCGGTCGAATACCCGAACCCGTGGATCGCCTCGATGTCCTTGACCGACGCCGCCGCGAGCGCGGCGAAATCCCTGAACCGCAGCGCAAGTTCCGCCGCCGCGGCAGTCCCCACCTGCGGAATGCCAAGCGCGGCGAGCCACCTTGAGAACGGCTTTTTCTTTGCCGCCTCGATCTGCGACAAAAGTTTGTCCACGGACAAATCGCCGAATCCTTCCACTTTCAACAGTTCCGCCCGCCTTGCCTGCAGCCGGAACAGGTCCGCGATGCCCGATACGAATCCCTGCTCCACCAGCCGCCGCGATACCTTCTCGCCCAGCCCTTCGATGTCCAGGCAGACGCGCGACGCGAGGTATGCTATCTGCTGTACCAGAACGCCTGCGCAATCTCGGTTCACGCACGCGTAGTTATGCGCGAGCTCGTCCATTCTAGTAAGCCCGCCGCACTCCGGGCACCGGCTCGGGGGGGGGACTGGTTGCGCGTCGTGCGGACGCAGCGCCTCGATCACGCCCACCACCTTCGGGATTACGTCGCCCCCTTTTTCAAGACGCACGGTGTCGCCTATCATTATTCCCAGCCGCGCGATCTCGTCCTGGTTGTGCAGCGTCGCCCGCGCCACAGTCGAGCCAGCCAGCGGCACGGGCTCGAGCACCGCCACGGGAGTCAAAACTCCGTATCGAGACAGGCCGTACTCGATTCCCAAAAGCATGGTCGTCACGCCTTCGGCCGCCCACTTGTACGCGATCGCGGCGCGCGGCGCCTTGGCCGTCGTCCCCAGCTCGCCCCAAAGCGCAAGCTCGTTCACCTTTATCACCGCGCCGTCGAGCGGGAAATCGTACGCGTCCCTCTCCAGGCGCCACCCGTCCAGCAGCCGCTCGACTTCGCGAAGATCCCGGCACAATTTGCGCAGCGGATTCGGCCGCAGTCCCAGCCGCGCCAGGTATTCCATCGCCGATGCCTGCGTCGCAAGCCCGTACCTTTCCGGCTCGACGATCTGGTAAAACGCAAGCTCGAGCGGCCTCGCCGCGGCCACGCTTGAATCCTGATTCCTTATCGTCCCAGCCGCCGCGTTGCGCGGATTGGCAAATTCACGCTCCCCCCCATCCGCAAGCCGCCGGTTCAGCTCCGCGAACGCGGATTTGGGATAGTACACCTCGCCGCGCACTTCGATGTCCACCGCCTCGGACAGCCGCAGCGGCAGAGAGCGTATCGTTTTGATGTTGTGCGACACGTCCTCTCCCACCGCGCCGTCTCCGCGCGTTACGCCGCGCACGAACAATCCCGCGGCGTACGACACGCTCACCGCCAGCCCGTCTATCTTCGCCTCGACGTGGTATGTCCACGGCCGCGCTTCCCCGGACGGCCCTCCCTCCGCGCCGAGCACCTTCGCGATTCTCTCGTCGAACTCGGCAAGCTCCGCCGGACTGTACGCGTTGTTCAGCGAAAGCATCGGATGCGCGTGCCGCACCTGCGGGAACTCCTTGCGCACCTCGCCGCCGACCTTCTGCGTGGGCGAGTCGGGCGCGGCCAGCTCCGGGTGCTCCGCCTCAAGCGCCATAAGCTCCCGCAGAAGCGCGTCGTACTCCTCGTCGGAGACGAGCGGCGCGTCGTGGGTGTAGTACGCGCGTGCGTAGCGCTCGATCAGCGAGCGAAGCTCCGCGGCGCGGGCCGCGGCGTCAGGTGTCGGTTTCGGCACCGGGTAATTATAGTAGGGGCGATTGAATGCCGGGTGCAATCAGGGGTATAATCATTCCGGTGATCCGCAAGTGACCGAAACCACCATCAGGCTGCATGTCGAATCCCTGGAGGAAGGGGGATTCATCGCGACAAGCCCGGACGTGCCGGGACTCGTTGCCGAGGGGCGCACGCTTGCCGAGGCCTGCGAAATCGCGCAGGGGCTTGCCCGGAAAATCGCCGAGTCGTGCCTGGAGCACGGCGATCCGCTTCCGCCGGCTCTGGCAAAGGCGGCCGATCCGGAAATGCAAATCGAGCTGGTGGTTCCGGTCGGCGTGGACTAGATGGGCAGGCTTGCCGGATTCACTTACAGCGAGGTCGTGCGAAAGCTGCGCGCCTACGGATTTTCGTTCGACAGGCAGGGGCCGGGCAGCCACGAACTTTGGCGAAACGCCGAAACCCGCCGCAGGATTTCAATTCCCCACCATTCCAGGCCGCTTGCGGAAGGAACGCTCCGGGCGATTCTGCGTGAGGCGGGGATCGATGTGGAAGCGTTTCTGGATGCTTGATTGACGGCACCGGCGAGCCGGTGCACTCCCATAAATATCCGAGGCTGAAGCCTCGGCTCCTTATGTTTTTACTCTCAACTGTCAACTCTGAACTCTGAACTCTCATTTTCAAACTATGAACTCGGTCTCCCATCGCCGCCACGTTTTCTAAATCGCCGGCAGGCGGAAGGTTGAAAAAGGGCTGATTGAAGGATTGGGCATGGTTTTGACTAAACAGATTTGGTGTATAATCGGATGGCTATTGGGCGCTTTGCCACAAACTAGTCCTTTTTGGAGGCTTTCGTTTGGGTCTTTCAGTTGTAAACGTGAAAGCAGCGCAGAAGTTCGGGATCGACGTGGCGCATATCGAGCGCAACATCGACGTCGAAAAGAATGTCCGCGATCTTGGAAACGACCTCTCGTTTTTGGGAGTTCGGGAGTTTGAGCGCACAAAGCATGTGCACAGGCTTCATCCATATCTTGGCAAATTCATCCCGCAATTGGTTGAAGTGTTTCTTCGGAAATACTTTGAGCCGGGGCAAACGGTTTTAGACCCTTTTGCAGGCTCTGGGACCACACTTGTTGAAGCAAATGCCCTCGGAATGAATTCAATTGGCCTTGATATATCTGCCTTTAATGTGCTAATTCAAAAAGTTAAAACGAGGCTTTACAATATTCCTTTTATGGAAAAAGAGGTGTCTGAAGCCTTGGCCCGGCTGAGCGAGTTTTCAAGATCGTTGCAGCGAAATACCGATGGCCTTTTCGCAGGCAACGGGAAGCGATTGGAAACAAAAAGTGAATACCTGAATGAGTGGTTTTCGGATAGGGCACTTCAAGAAATACTATTTTACCGAAACATTCTTGATGAATACAACAACAAGGATTTGATGACGATAATCCTGTCGCGGGCCGCAAGGTCGGCAAGACTAATTGCACACTATGACCTCGCTAGACCCAAAAAACCCGTTAGGGGTCAATACTGGTGCATCAAGCACAATCGGTATTGCGAACCGATTGATGAGGCGTACAAGTTCATTCACAGGTACTCTCTTGATTCGATCGATCGCATTAAGGAATATGCACAATTGAGAACCAAATCCGAAGTGGATTGCATATTGGGCGACTCTCGCACCTGGAAATACAGACGAAGAACTAAACTAGACGGTATTTTCACGTCTCCCCCGTATGTCGGCATTATTGACTACCACGAGCAGCACAGGTATGCATACGAGCTGTTCGATTTCATTCGTTGCGACGAACAAGAGATCGGCCCTGCTTTCAAGGGTTCCAGCAGACAAGCAATCAAGAACTATGTTCAAGGGATTACCGAAGTATTTCAGAATGTCTGCCGATACCTTAAGCCGGGCGCACCAGTTCTTATAGTAGCCAACGATAAGTTTGGATTGTATGAAAGCATAGGCGAATCGTGCGGATTGGAACTTGAGGATGTCTATCATCGGCCAGTCCTAATGCGCACTGAGCGAGATTCGAATAAGTACTTTGAGTCCATATTTTGCTTCAGGAACATTAATGTCGAATCTTCCTAGCAGCTGTAAAGCGGAAATTAAAAAGCTGCTTTTGGCAGTTGTACGCGAAAAACTTAATGAATATTCGCCGGAAACCCAGTACATGCCTTTTCATCACCGATTGCTGGGGAAAGACAGATATGCGCTGTTTTCCTTCATACACTCCATGAATACCACGTTGGGTACTTCTATTTGGGAGCAACTTTCAACTATAATTGCACGTTCATTCGGTAAAGTAGCGCAACATGGCAAGCTGCTTATGGGAGAGATAGATTCCGAAACAGTTGCACTTATTGAAAAAATACACCACTCCCTTCGTACCGCGGACGTTGAAGTAAACAAGACCAACGAAACTGAACTAATTAAACGAAGCATCAAATCGGGAAAAGCCTTAAAGCATCCAGATTCTAAGGTCGATTTTTATCTTGTCACCGACGGTCAAGAAAATTTCATAGACCTTAAAACTGCCAAACCAAATAAAGAAGGATTTGAAGCGCTGAAGAGAAAGTTATTGAATTGGACAGCGCTTAAATTTAGTCAAAACCCTGCTGCAAATGTAATGACAAGGCTTGCAATTCCGTACAACCCATATCATCCCAAACCTTATGACCGTTGGACCCTCAAAGGATTATTTGACTTGAAGGCGGGGGAAGTGCTTGTAGGTGAGGATTATTGGAATTTTATTGCTTCCTCTGACATTCACAATGAACTTCTTGATGTATTTTCTGAAGCTGGAAATGCATTGCGGCCTGAAATAGATGAAAAATTCAGCAGTATCGGAAACGCTAAAAATATATAAGCTTATCGCTAAAGGGCATATTTTTGTAAATTGTCTCCATTGACGGCCCTACTTTCGAAATCAGTCGCGCCACTTCTGCCTTGTTCCTTAATCCAAAAAGCTCACGCACCGGCGTCTCCTCGGAGCCACCTGTTTTCTCGATTTCCTCAAACAAGGTTATAATTTCATCAATTACAAGCCACGGAATGGCGCAGCATTTCCAAATGAGGAACTGCCGAATAATTGGCTGAATTTCTGAGAGGGCTAGCTTCTTTGAGATTCCTATGTCTTGAATATTCCAATTCCCGTCTTTGTCGCGTTCAGTCGTAGGCGCGTTACCAGGAATGAACAAGGAATTCATATGCTCAAATTCTGAGGCCAGTAAAAGAACTTGATAAAGTCCTGAATGCGAAAGCATTACTACCTTACTTAGGTCCTTGGGAAAGAACCCTCTGCGACTCATTGTTTCTGCAAGCTTTTGTGCATCGCTATGCGCGCCATGCACTTCTCCGCACGCAATGCGCCATGCCAAGTCCAATGAATCTTCCTTGCCAGGGGCAATATTCCTAATGGCCGTCTTTGCTGACGTCGACGATGGTACGGAATCCACTTGAACCGAATTTATAAAAACTTCAAGACATGGCCGAGGATTAGTGCTATTGGCAACAAACAAGCGAAATACAAACTCAATAATGGAACGGCAAAGTGGTGGGACACAAAGAAACTGGTTTTCATTGCAACAGCTTTCTATTAGGTGCAGTTGCGGTCGCATAAACAAGGCAAACGCCAAAACGACATCTTGGAATCCTTCCGGGAATGGAGCTTCCGGCCTTAGCTGCTTAATCCTATCTTGAAAACAGGAAACAAAATCAGCACAGATCGTTGTGAAATCGCGGACGTATTGCCTGAATGCTGACAGGGATACACCCAGACTGTCTGCCACCAGATCGGCGGCCTGTGCATCAAAAATCTCTGCCACGGATTTGATACTCCTTAAGGATTGAAGCATGGACTGGCAAAAATCAGCAATCTTCCTCAAACATTATAGCATGTATAGCTTCAAGCTGCATTTCATTCCATTGCTTCATTTCCCCGCCCACGCGCGGTTCTGCCAATTATCGCTGCGCTACAAGTTCAAGCGAAAAGAATAGGTTTATCCCTATATGTGACCCCCGGCTTGGAAGCCGGCGCTCCCCGGTTTTAAGCGGACGGCTGCCACACGCGCATACCGCCCCTGCCCCGTTTATCCCGCGTCCGCGGCCGGGCGCGCAGGTTGCGCGCAGGTTCCGCGCACCTACCGCGGCCCCCGGTCGCTTCCTCTGGGCGCGGGGACGCGGCCCTCCCGTCGCTGATCGGGTCGCGGCGGCGGTCCGCTGTCGCGTCCGCGCCGTTTTTTAGGAGTGCGGCAGCTTGCTGCCGCTCAATGCATTGTCCGGCACCGGCGAGCCGGTGCACTCCCAAAAATATCCGAGGCTGAAGCCTCGGCTCCTTATGTTTTTACTCTCAACTGTCAACTCTGAACTCGAAACTGTCGGCTGCCAGCCACGCCGTACAGGCGGGGTTCACCCCCGCCCACCTTAGATGTAGGGGCGGGTAAACCGCCCCCCTACGGTTGATTCCGGGCGCGAGGAAATTGTATCCCGCCCAGTACGGGCGGGGTTCACCCCCGCCCACCTTAGATGTGGAGGCGGTTAAGCCGCCCCCCTACGGTTTAATTTCGGGCGCAAGGAAATTGTTTCCCGCCGAGACGGCGGGCCTCCCATGCGCCCCTACGGTTTTTTCACCTTCACCAGCCGCGGCTTCCTGCGCAGCTCCACGATTTCGTCCTTCAGCCGGAATTTCCGAGCCACGTAATTCTCCCGCTCGACCAAGTATTTCTTCACCGCCGCCGCCAGCTTTTCGTTCATCCCCGGCAGCTTCGCAAGCTCCTCCGGCTCCGCCTCGCGGATCTTCTTCAGGCTCTTGTAGGTTTTGAGCAGCGTCTTTGCGATCCCCGGCCCCACGCCCGCCACGTCCTCCAGCGCGCTGCGGCGCTGCTGCCGCTCCACCCTGCCGCTGCGGTGCAGCTGCGCCCGCCGGTGCGCCTCGTCGCGGATCTGTATCAAAAGCGACAGCCCCGGGTCGGTTTTGTCCAGCCGGAATTCGAGCAAATTCCCCTTTCCGTCGTATTGCAGAAGCGTTTCCTCCCGCTTGGCGAGCGCGACGAACGCCAGCGAGTCCAACGGATGGTCTTCGATTTTCACCGATTCCGCCGGAAGCAAAAGCGACTTCGCATCCGCCCTGCCCCGGTACGCCGCGTCGTCCGCCGGAGCATCGGAGGCATCATC
>JABRWB010000001.1 GCA_039961635.1 bacterium | reverse complement strand
GTAGCATCCAGATCTCAAGGCAATCCGTTTTTCCTCGAAGAAATCGTGCATTTGCTGGCCGAGCGAGGTATTTTCCGCGAAACCGAAGAAGGATGGAGGATTTCGGGAAGGATCGAATCGCTTGAAATTCCGTCATCTGTAAACTCGATTATTCTTTCTCGCATAGACAGGCTGGACAAGGAATCCAAGGATCTGATTCAAAAAGCGAGCGTTTTGGGTATGGAATTCGTATTCGCCGTGCTGGACAGGATTATGGCGCGCACCGTTCGCGGCCATTCGCAGGAGAGTTTGCGGAATATTTTAAAACAGCTGTCGGAAAAGCAGCTTGTGTTTGCGGAGGACAGCCAGAGCGAAACTTCCGATGACAAATTTTTTTTCCGTAACCTCCTTATACAGGAAGCCGCCTACAACACCCTCTTGCGCACCAACAAAAGAACACTGCATTCATTGGCCGCGGAAGCTATCGAAAACCTCTTTTCGGAAAGGCTGGACGATTTTTATTCAGTCCTTGCGTATCATTACGAAAGGGCGGAATTGTATTCAAAGGCAGTCGAATACTACCAAAAGGCTGGAAAGCACAGGAGCGACCTAAGCAGGTTCGCTGCTGCGAAAGAAATGTACTCGTCCGCGCTTGCCCTGCTTTCTCGCGCGGGATTGCCTGAAGAAGAAAGGATTCGAACCGAGCTGGATTTGAGCATCGCGCTTTTGGAATGCTGCAATTCGCTCGGGCTTTATCGCAACGGGCTTGCAACTGCCGAGGGGGCGCTGGCGCTTGCGATGGAGCGCGGGGACAAGGCGCAACAAGCGCGACTGTCCAGGATTCTCGGCGTATTCAAGGCGAATCTCGGCGATGTCGAGGCCGGGTTGGAGTTGCAACTGAAAGCAAGAGAACTTTGCCGCGAAATAGGAGACGAACGAACTCTGGGCCGGATACTTCTGACTCTTGGCCGAATAAGCGAGCGGCGGGGAAAATTCGACGAAGCGCTCAATTATCTCAAAGAAGCGCTTGCGGCGGCGCGGGACGGCGGCGATTCCGCTCTTGAAGGAAGCGTTTATCTTAATCAAGGCGGCTTGCTGATCAACGGAGGAATGCTTTCGGATGCTTCGGAAGCGTTTAAGCGAGCACTCGAAGTGTTTGAAAAGCTCGGGGACAGGTTGGGCAAACAGCGCGCTTTTTCCAACATGGGTATCATCGCATCCATGCAGGCGAGGTACGCCGAGGCGCGCGGGTATTACCAAAGCGGGCTGGAGCTGATCCAAGACATCGGCAACAAGGCGGAAGAAGCCAACATGCTTCTCAATTTGGGCCTTGTTTGCTTAGGGCAGGGCGAGGCCGGGCAGTCGGTGGAATACGGCGAGCAGGCGCGCGAAATTTACCGGGAACTCAAAATGGACGAGATGGAAGGCGTCGCCGCGGGAAATATCGGCTTGGCGGAGGAGCGCAGGGGCGCGCTCGACCGCGCGGCAAAATTGGCTGCCGAATCTCTCGAAATTGCGCGCGCTTGCGGAAACACTGCGGAAGTCGGCCTTCGGCTGACATATCTTGGCAAGTACGAAGTCCAGGATGGAAATCCCGAATCGGGGCTTGCAAAGTCGAAGGAAGGCGTGGATCTGCTGGAGGGTACAGGAATAGCGGAATACACCGCGGAAGGATTGCTCAATTACGGTCAGGCGCTGCTTTCAGCCGGCAGAACCGAAGAAGGCATCGCCATATTGCGGGGCGTCGCGGAAAAGGCGCGCGGCGCGGGACTTGAGGGTATGGCGGCCGCGGCGGACGCGCTGATTAACAATGCCGCGGCGCAAAGCGGCGGCGGTTAGCCGCGCCTAAACGACCGCGGGTTTTAAGGCAGCGACCAGTTCCTCGCGCGTCAGGAAGCTGCGGTACTCTTCGCAATTCTCCAGCAGTTCCTGGTGCGTGCCCTTGCCCACGATTTTCCCGTCGGCAAGCACGTAAATGGTGTCGGCCTGGCGCGCGGTCGCCAGCCTGTGCGTAACGATCAGACACGCTGCGTCGGGATTGGTCTCGCGGAACATCTGCCAGAACGCGCGCTCGTTTTCTGCGTCGAGCGAAGCGGTGCAGTCGTCCATCAACAACAGGTCGGGCGAGCCCGCAAGCGCGCGCGCGATCGCGAGCCGCTGCTTCTGGCCGCCTGAAATCGTTAGGCCGCGCTGTCCGAGCACTTGCGCCAGGCCGTTCGGAAGCGATTTCATTTCGTCCAGCACCTGGGCGACTTCCAGCGATCTTTCTACGTCGGATTCGGTCACCGCGCGGCCGAACCTTACGTTGTCCGCAACGGTTTCCGAAAAAAGCGTCGCCTCCTGCGGGATATAGCCGACGCGGTTTCTGTATTTCGCGATGTCGAGCTTTTCAATCGGCATTCCGTTCACCAGGACTTCGCCCGCCGTTATTGGGAGTATGCCCGCCGCCATTTTAAGAAGCGTGGATTTGCCGCTGCCCACCTGGCCCACGACCGCGACGCGCTCGCCCCGCGAAATCGAGATGTCTATGCCGTCCAGCGAACAAGGCAGATTTTCGTTGTATTTGAACGATGCGCCGCGAATTTCAAGCGAATTCAGCGCGGGCACTTCTTCCTTGCCGTCGAACGCCCGCTCTGTGCCGCCCGGCGTTTCCTCGATTTCTATTTCGCGGTCTATCGACGCGAAGGCCTGCCGGGATGTCACGAACAGGTTGGGAATGTCCATCAGCGGCCCCAGCAACAGCGAGAGATACACGTAGAACGCATAGAATTCGCCAATGGTCAGCGTGCCGTTTATCACCATCAGGCCGCCTGCAACCACGACGACTATCTGTCCGACGAATTCAATCGCCCAGTAAAGATTATGCATTCCCATCCAGAGGGTCATCAGCAAAAGCTCGATACCGATACGCTCTTTCAGGATTTTGCGGAACTCGGCGGCTTGTCCGTTTTCCGCGGTGAACGCTTTGACGATGCGCACTCCGCTGAACGCGGCCTCAAGAGCGTCGTTCGTTTTGGAGATTATCCGCTGCCTGTCCGCCGCGCGCTGCCCCAGTATCGTACGCACGCGGTAGAAAAGGTAAAGCATCACGGCGAGCGGCGGCAAAGTCAGCACCGCAAGAAGCCAGTTCATGTAGAACATGAACCCCATGCAGAATAGGAACTTCGAACCAGACTCGACCGCGCGGAATATTCCGGAGCAAGAAAACCACGCGATCTTGGGGAATCCTCCGATGTCGTCGGTCAGGCGTGTTACCAGATCGCCCGTGCGGAATTTCTGGAAAAACCTGTAACCCTTGCCCACGATTGCGCTGAAGTAGTGCTGCCGGATGTCCATCTCAAGCTTCGCGTTGATCATCGCGCGCGTGCCGGGATAGAGATTCGCAAGCGATCGGGCGAGGCCGATGGCCGCGATTACTCCGACAAGCCGCCATGTGACCGAGCTTGAAACTTCCGGCGCATTGTTGGCCAGCGCTTTGTTTATCGCGTCGATCAAATACTTGAAGACAAGCGGGTATCCGATCGTGACCGCGCTGGACAGGAGTGTTAGAAAGAACAGTGCGTAAAGCCATTTGCGGTGCGGCTTCCAAAACGAAGCGATCCAGCGGATGTGTTTCATGCCGCACCTCCGCCCGCCGCGGCCGCCTGCAACGGCGCGACCGGCGCGGCCGGCTCGCCCGCCATCCCGGCGAACTGCAGCCTGAAAAGCTTCGCGTACAGCCCGTCGAGCGCCAGAAGCTCTTCGTGCCTGCCTTCCTCGGCAATCCGCCCGTCGTGAATCAGAAGAATTTTGTTGGCGTTTAAAATGGTCGAAAGCCTGTGCGCGACGATGACCGCGGTGCGCCCCGCGAGCAGCCGGTCGAGCGCTTCCTGCACCATCCGCTCGGTATGTGGATCGACCGAGCTTGTCGCTTCGTCGAGAACGAGCAGCGGCGGATCGTAAACCAGCGCGCGCGCGAACGAAATGAGCTGGCGCTCTCCGACAGACAGATTCGCGCCGCGCTCGGCAAGCTCACCTTCGTATCCGCCTGGTATGCGCTCGATGATTCCGTCCGCGCGCGATATCGCCGCGGTTTCCGCGACGCGCTCAAGCGATATCGAGCGGTCGAAGACGCGCAGGTTGTCCGCGACGCTTCCGGGAAACAGAAAAATATCCTGCAGGACGAGGCCGACCAGTCCGCGCCATGCCTTTACCGGGAACTCGCGGATGTCGCGGCCGTCCACCGTAATCCGGCCTTCCTGCGGATCGTAGAAGCGCAACAGCAGATTTACGATCGTGCTCTTGCCGCCGCCGGAAGTTCCGACCAGCGCGACCTTTTCTCCCTTGCGGATGCTGAAACTCACGCCGTTGACGATCCAGTTGCCGGTTTCGTACGCAAACCGCACGTTTTCGAACCGGATTTCGCGTTCGAACTTGAGTTCCTCGGCGGGCGCGGGGCCGTCCACGATGGACGGCTTCGTTTCGAGGATTCCGAACACGCGCTCGACCGAAATCATAGAGCGCTGGATGAAGTTAAGCTGCTCGCTGACCATCATGATCGGCTCGAACATCTTGCGGATGAACTCTATGAAAAGCACCAGCGTTCCCACGGTCAGCGTTCCTGCCATCACTCCCTTGACGCCTATCACAAGCACGACGACTATCGCCACGATTTCGCCGTACATGAACCCGCCCCAGAAGCCGTACTCGAAGAACATCGCGGGCACTTCGACGCGGAACTTGCCGAGGTTGACCTCGCGCATCCGCTCCCGCGCGCGCTGCTGGTAGTTGAACTGCTGGATGACTTCGATTCCCTGCACGTACTCGGTGACGTAGCCGGTCACGATGGCCCACTGCGCGCGCCACTCACGCCAGTACTTGCGCATCTTCGTCAGGAACAGGAATGTGGCTCCGAACATCAGTGGAACAAGCAAAAATATCCACGCCGCAATCGCTGCATTCTGGAAGAACAGCACGACAAGTATTCCGACGAACAGAATAATGTTGCGCAGCAGGTTGACCGCGACGTCGCCGAACAACTCCTTCAGCGTTTCGGTGTCGCTTTCGACGCGGGAGATAAGCTTGCCCGGCGGATGCTGCTCGTGGAAGTCGAGGCCGAGATGCAAAACGTGCTCGAACAGCCTGCCCTTGAGGTCGGTGATGACGTTGATGCCCAGCCGGAACAGGTTGATAGCCTGCAGGTAGCCCACGCCCGCGCCGCCTGCGACCACGAATATATAGATGAGCGCGGCGATGAGCACGCCCGCAACATCCTTGGCCGGAACGCTTTTGTCTATGATGTGCTTGAGGACGAGCGGCCCGGCGAGCTGGGAAAGCGTGATAAGCACAAGCAGCCCGAGAGCGAGAAGCAGGTAGCCTTTATACGGCCGGAACAGCGGCACGACCTTGGAGAGAAGCTCCTTGATCGACTGCCGCCGCACGCCTTCTTCGGTTTCGGAAAAATGCCACCACATGCCATCATCTCATACGGCCGGTTGGCCGAACGAGTATGATACCCCATCGGGCAGGGGGAGTAACAGTGGAATTCGGTTTATAAACAAAGGAGCGCGGCCTCTAGACCGCGATCTTGGAGAGCGAATTCATCCGCCAATCTGATTGTTCATTCCACTCGTCCACAGGCAGGGATATTCTTCCCAATTCTTTGCCAGCTTGGCTTTCATGGGATTATCCAGCAAATAGTTTAATCCTGCATTTAATGATTTTTCTCCGTTAACAATGTCATCGAAATATCCACGTCCCCAAAGCGTTCCGGATTGGCCCAGCAGCTTGCTAATATCATGCGATGATCGTCCTTTGATCATGTTCGTTACCTTATCCAAACCAATCGATCTGTCGCCCTCTACGAACTTAGGCTGCAACAGGACAAGAAAATGGTTTGTCATAATCACCGCGGCAAATGCAAGTACATTGAATTCGCAAATGTCAAAATTGTATTCAATGTAATCCCCCGCGCTTTTGGCGGCAAATCGAATCTTTTAAACGTCGATCCAGTAACAAAACATGTTTCGCCGCCAATGAGCAGATGCGGAGGCGCCCTTTGATTTTATTCGGTCATTTCAAGACTGCGCCCTGAAGGGCGCACTCCTGGAAATAGGTGGAATTCGATTAATCCATCACATCCTCCACACGCCGAACTGCGGCGGCGGGATGGGCATGTTCAGCGCCGCGGATATCCCCAGCGCCAGAATCTCCCGCGTCTTGACGGGATCTATTATCCCGTCGTCCCAAAGCCGCGCGGTGGCGTAGTACGGATTGCCCTCGAATTCGTATTTTTCAAGCGTCGGGCGCTTGAATTCGGCTTCTTCCTCCGGCGTCATAAGCGGCTTGCCTTCCCTTGCAAGCTGGTCCTGCTTGACCGTTGCCAGCACGCCGGCGGCCTGCTCGCCGCCCATCACGCTTATCCGGGAATTCGGCCAACTCCATAGCTGCCGCGCGCCGTACGCGCGTCCGCACATGCCGTAGTTCCCCGCGCCGAAACTGCCGCCGATCATCACCGTGAACTTGGGGACGTTTGCGTTCGCGACAGCGTGCACCATCTTCGCACCGTTCTTCGCGATTCCCTCGGCTTCGTACTTCTTGCCGACCATGTATCCGGTGATATTCTGCAAAAATACAAGCGGAATCCGCCGCTCGCAGGCCATCACGATGAAGTGCGTGCATTTCAGCGCGGAGTCGTTGAACAGAATCCCCTGGTTGGCGAGGATCGCAACCGGATAGCCGTGGATGCGCGCGAATCCTGTGATCACCGTCGTCGCGTAATCACGCTTGAACTCGTGGAACCGGCTTCCGTCCACCATCCGGGCGATTATTTCCTTCACTTCATACGGCTTGCGCACATCCGGCGGCAGTATTCCGTAAATCTCTTCCGGATCGTAAAACGGATCTTCGGTCTCAATCCTGTCAAGCTCGTACGGACGCGGCCGGTTCAAGTTTTCGCAGATGTCGCGCACGATGCGGATCGCGTCCTCGTCGTCCACCGCGTAGTGGTCGGAAACGCCGCTTATCCGCGTGTGCACTTCCGCTCCGCCAAGCTCCTCCGGCGTGCATTCCTCGCCCGTCGCGGCTTTGACGAGCGGCGGCCCGCCGAGGAAAATCGTCCCGTAGCCCTTGACGATTATCGTTTCGTCGCTCATCGCGGGGACGTACGCGCCGCCCGCGGTGCAGCTGCCCATCACCGCGCTTATCTGCGGGATGTTGCGCGCGCTCATGATCGCCTGGTTGTAAAAGATTCGCCCGAAGTGCTCCTTGTCGGGGAACAGCTCGGCCTGCAGCGGCAGGAACACGCCGCCCGAGTCCACGAGATAAATGCAGGGCAGGTTGTTTTCAAGCGCGATTTCCTGGGCGCGAAGGTGCTTTTTTATTGTAATCGGATGGTAGGTGCCGCCCTTTACGGTCGCGTCGTTCGCCACGATTACGCACTCGACTCCCGAAACGCGGCCGATGCCGGTCACTATCCCGCCCGCGGGTACGTAGCTGTCGTACATTTCCCACCCGGCCAGCGCCGAAAATTCGAGCCACGGCGTCCCCGGATCGAGCAACAGCGCCAATCTTTCGCGCACGAAAAGCTTTCCTTGCTCGCGGTGGCGCTCAAGGTACTTGCCGCCGCCGCCTTGCTTGACTTTGGCAGTCCGTTCGTTCAGCTCCGCCACCAGCGCGCGGTTGTGCCTGTCGTTTTCCTTGAAGTCGGCTGAATTGGTGTTGATCCTGCTCTGGATTCTCTCCACGGCACGATTTTAGCAAAGAAACGATTTCACAAGCGCATCAGGGGATATTTGAGCACAAAATGCCTTTCAGATTGTCGCGGTTGGCGTCATGGTGGTATAAAATCTTGTGACCGAAAGCACAGGCGCGCTTCGCGCCGGGGTCCCAGGAGGCATGTCAATGGCAGGAATTGTGGGCTACGGGGCATACTTGCCGCGGCACCGTATCAAATTGGAGGAGATTGCCGCTGTATGGGGCGCTGATGCCGTCGCGTACAAGCGCGGCCTGATGCTGTACGAAAAGTCGGTACCGGCGCCCGACCAGGACACGATAACCATGTCCGTCGAGGCGGCGCGGCACGCGATCGCGCGCGCGGGCATAGACCCGGCGAAAATCGGCGCGATTTACATAGGCAGCGAGTCGCATCCGTACGCCGTCAAGCCGTCCGGCACGATTGTCGCCGAAGCTATCGGGGCGACTCCGGACATCCATTGCGCGGACTTCGAGTTCGCTTGCAAGGCGGGCAGCGAGGCTATGTACGTCGCGCTGTCGCAAGTAAAAGCGGGGGAGATGGAATACGCGCTCGGCATCGGAGGCGACACTTCGCAGGGAGCACCGGGCGACGCGCTTGAATACAGCGCGAGTGCGGGCAGCGCGGCGTTCATCATGGGCCGCGAGAACGTGCTGGCCGAGTGTCTGCATACTTTCAGTTATATGACCGACACTCCGGACTTTTGGCGGCGGGAATACCAGTTTTACCCGCGCCACGGCGGACGGTTTACCGGCGAGCCCGCGTATTTCAAGCATATTTTGGGAGGGACGCGCGGTCTGCTGGAAAAGGCGGGGCTTAAACCGTCCGACTTCCGGTATGCGGTCTTCCACCAGCCCAACGGCAAGTTCCCGATGAATGTGGGCAAGATGCTCGGATTTACCGAGGAGCAAATGAAAACGGGATGGCTGTCGCCCTGGCTGGGCAACACTTACAGCGGCGCGTCGCCAATCGGGCTTACCGCGATTCTGGACGAAGCAAATCCTGGCGACCTGATAATGATGTGCAGTTACGGAAGCGGCGCGGGAAGCGACGCGTTCGTCTGGAAGGCGACGGAGCTGCTGCCGAAGGTGAGGGGCAAGGCGCCGTTCACCCGGCCGCAGCTGGACGAGAACAAGGTTTACTTAAGCTACGGCCAGTACGCCAAATTCCGCGGAAAGATCAGGAAAGCGGAGTAGGAGGACGAAATGAGAGACGTTGCGGTAATCGGAATCGGAATCCAGCGCTGGGGCGAGCTGTGGGAGCGCAGCCTGCGCGACCTGTGGGTCGAGGCGGCCCTGAACGCAATCAATGACGCGGGCGTGGACCATGTGGACAGTATGTACGTCGGATGCATGACGCCCGGGTTGTTCGTCGGGCAGGAGCATCTGGGCTCGCTGCTTGCGGATTACCTGGGGATAACGCCGGTGCCCGCGACGCGTGTTGAAAGCGCGTGCGCGTCGGGCGGAATGGCGATGCGCGCGGGATTCATCGAAGTCGCGAGCGGGCTGTCCGACATCGTGCTGGTGAGCGGCGTCGAAAAGATGACCGACGTGGACGGCGGCGGCGCTACTTACGCGCTGGCGACTGCCGCGGACGGAGACTATGAAGTCTACAACGGCGTTACATTTCCGGGCCTGTACGCGATGATGGCGCGGGATTACATGCGCCGGTTCGGATTGACGCGTGAGGAGCTTGCCGCCGTGCCGGTCAAAAGCCATGCCAACGGCGTTCACAATCCCCACGCGCAGTTTCAGGGCGCGATCAAGCTGGAGACCGTGATCAACTCGGTGATGGTCGCCGATCCGCTGACTTTGATGGATTGCAGCCCGATAACCGACGGCGCGGCCGCGGCCATATTGTGCCCGCTGGATTTGGCGGCTAAGTTTTCCAAGGGCAGGCCGGTCGTCAAGGTGGCGGGTATGGGAGCGGCGACGGATTCGATTGCGCTTCACAGCCGCGGCGACTTTTCAACGCTCAATTCGACCGTGATCGCTGCAAAGCGCGCGTACGATATGGCCAAAGTCGGACCGGAGGACATTGATTTCGCGGAAGTCCACGACTGTTTCTCGATAGCCGAAATCATAGTCAGCGAAGATCTCGGCTTCTTCGAGAAGGGAAAGGGAGGCAAAGCCGCGGCCGCGGGCGAGACCGCGATCGGCGGCAAAAAGCCTATAAACACGAGCGGCGGGCTGAAATCCAAAGGCCATCCTGTCGGAGCGACGGGAATTGGTCAAATTCACGAGCTCGTCACCCAGCTTCGCGGCGAGGCGGGCAAGCGCCAGGTGGAAGGCGCGAAGCGCGGTCTGGCGCAGAATATGGGCGGAAGCGGCGGAAGCTCCGTCGTGCACATCCTGGAGGTGAAATAAGATGTCTGTTCCGGGTTACTGGCGGGAGCAACCGCAGAGATACCGCTACGAAGCGAACCGCTGCAAGAGCTGCGGGAAGGTGTTTTTCCCGCCGCGGCGGGTGTGCGAGCCGGGATGCGATCCGGCCAATCTGGAGCCCTGCAAGCTGTCGCAGACCGGCAAGGTGCTGACATACACCATAATCCACATCGGGCCGACGCAATTCGCGGACGAAGCGCCGTACGCGATGGCGATATGCGAGATGGACGGCGGCGGAAGGATAACCGCGCAACTCGTGGACTGCCCGTTCGACAAAATCGAGGTCGGGATGCCGGTGCGCATCGAGTTTCGCAAGATCCAGCAGGACGGCCACGCGGGGATACTTATGTACGGTTACAAGGTCGTGCCGGGCTAAGGTTTTTTTCGGATACTCGCATTTAGCAGGAACTTCGCTACAAAGCGGCGGCAAAGACCTAGCCAACCGGGACGTTCGCTTCGAATTCCACCAGCAGGTCCCCCGGCATTACGCGCTGGCCTTCCGCGAACGGGTAGCTGACGACTTTGCCGTCCGATGGCGCAGCGATTTCGTGCTCCATCTTCATGGCTTCCAGGATTAAAAGCGGCGCGCCCGCGGCCACCTCGTCGCCGGGATTACGCAAAAGCTTCAGCACGATTCCCGGCATCTGGGACGAAAGGCTGGACGCGGAATCCGCCGCGCCTCCCGCGCCCACCGATTTTCCTTCCGCGCGTTCGAAAGTGTGCACCGCGCCGTCGCGCCAAACCGTTATCTTCTTGCGGTTGGCGGAAACAAGAAACGAAAAAGATTTACCGCCAAGAGCGAAGCGAATCTCCGGGCCGTTTCGAGCGACGTCCCTAATCTCCAAATTATCGCCGCCAATCGAAACCGCGGCCGAGCCGTCGGCTCGCTCCGCGATCGAGATTTCCTTGATATCGCTCGATGATTTTAAAAATTCCTTCATGGTGTCACGTGTTGCTCCAAGCTCCCAGATATTCCCACGGCGTCGGCATCCGGTTGTTTCCAGCTCCCGCGGCGATTGTCGCTTGCGGCGCGGCCGGTTTAGCCAGCGCCAGCGCGGCGGCGATAAGTTCCGGCTCGCCCGCGGGTTGCGCGGCGAGGTCGGCGGAATGCTCCTCGATGAATCCGGTATGCAATTTCCCTTCTGCGAACGCCGGATGCGAGATAAGCCGCAGCAGGTAGGGCAGGTTGGTCGTCACGCCGAGCACAGCGGTTTCGCGCAGCGCGGATTTCAGCCGCGCGATCGCGGCCGCGCGCGACTCCCCGTAAACGATAAGTTTTCCGAGAAGCGGGTCGTAATGCGGCGAAATTTCGCAGCCTTCGTACAGCATCGAGTCGAACCGCACTCCCGGCGCCTGCGGAACGCGCAACACCTCTACCCTGCCTATCTGCGGCAGGAATCCCGCATCCGGATCTTCCGCGCAGACGCGGACTTCAATCGAATGGCCGCGTGGTGTTAAATCCTCTTGCCGCAACGACATTCCCTCGCCCGACGCAATCCGGAGCTGCTCGTGAACCAGGTCAACGCCGTACACAAACTCGGTAACCGGATGCTCCACCTGCAGCCGCGTGTTCATTTCGAGAAAATAAAATTCGCCCGACTGGTCCATCATGAACTCGACGGTGCCCGCGCCGACGTATCCGACCTTAGCCGCGATCCCGATCGCGGCCGCGCCCATACGCGCGCGCGTTTCCGCGCTGACCGCGGGCGACGGCGTTTCCTCGACGACTTTTTGGTGGCGGCGCTGGATGCTGCACTCGCGTTCGCCCAGGTGTATGCCGCGGCCGTCTTTGTCGAACAATACTTGGATTTCGATGTGGCGCGGATTTTCGATATATTTTTCGAGATAAACGGATGGGTCGCCGAACGCGGAAGCTGCTTCGCGCCGCGCCGCGGCGAGCGCGTCCGGCAACTTCGCCGCTTCGTGCACGATGCGCATCCCCTTGCCGCCGCCGCCGGCGGACGCTTTCACCATTACCGGCCAGCCCATCTTTTCCGCGGCGGCGATGAACTCCGAGTCGCTCGCATTTGTGTCGTCGAATCCCGGAACGAACGGCGCGCCGCTGGCCTTCGCGAGCGCCCGTGCTTCGACCTTGAGTCCCATCGCGCGGATCGCGGACGGCGGCGGGCCTATCCATGCCAATCCCGCGTCAATCACCGCCTGCGCGAATCCGGCGTTTTCGGCAAGGAATCCGTAACCCGGATGGACAGCGTCGCAGCCGTTTTCAAGCGCGGTGGCAATCACCTTGTCCGCGCGCAGGTAGCTTTCCGGCGCGGGAGGCGGGCCGAGGAGGACGGCCTTGTCCGCCGTGCGAACGTGAAGCGCAGCCGCATCCGCCTCGGAGTAAACCGCGACGGTTTCGCAGCCCAATTCGCGGCACCCGCGGATGACACGCACTGCGATTTCGCCCCGGTTGGCAATTAATACACGCTTGAACATCGCATTGAATATAATCGAAATCGCGGCCGGCCGCTACACAAATTCCTTCCCCAGTATCTCGCGCGCGATCACAAGCCGCTGGATTTCGCTCGTCCCCTCGCCTATCTCGCAGAGCTTGACGTCCCGCCAGTAGCGCTCGACCGGGAAGTCCCTCGTGTAGCCGTATCCGCCGTGGAGCTGGATCGCTTGCTCGCACACCCAGGTGGCGATTTCGCTTGTATACAGCTTGGCCATCGCGCATTCTTTGCTTGCCTTGTCGCCCGCCTGATACTTGAATGCGGCACCGTAGGTCAGGTATTCCGCGGCCTCGACCTTGGCAGCCATTTCCGCGATTTTAAATTGCGTGGACTGGAACTTGGAGAGCTTCATTCCGAACTGCTCGCGCTGGCGGACGTAATCCGTCGCCGCGGAGAGAGCGGCTTTGGCGATACCCAGTGCCATCGCCGCGATCACGACGCGACCCGGATCGAGCGTGCGCATGAATTGCTTGAATCCTTCTCCCTCTTTGCCAAGCAGGTTTTCGGCTGGAACAACCGTATCTTTGAAGAACAGCTGGCTGGTCATACTCGCGCGCAGCCCCAGTTTGTCTTCTTTTTTGCCCGGTTCGAAGCCCTCGAAGCCTTTTTCAATGATGAAGCAAGAAATCCCGCGGGCGCCTTTCGATTCCGGGTCGGTGCGGGCAGTCATCACAATCACGTCCGCGATGCCGCCGTTCGTGATCCACATCTTGCTGCCGTTTACGATGTACTTGTCGCCCCGCTTTTCCGCTCGGGTTTTTGTCGCCGCAGCGTCGCTGCCGGCCTGCGGCTCGGAAAGTCCGAAAGCGGCAATCCACTCGCCAGCGCAGCACTTGGGCAGGTATTTCAGCTTCTGCTCGTGCGTTCCGAAGTTGTCGATCGGCTTCATCCCCAGGCCGCAGTGGGCAAGCACGGTTATGCCGGTAGAGCCGCAAGCCCGCGAAAGCTCCTCGATAGTAATGCAGTAGCTGACCAGATCCGCGCCCATCCCGCCGTACTTTTCCGGAATTGGAACGCCAAGGAGGCCTAGTTCCGCGCATTTTCTAAGGTTTTCCGCGGGGAACTCTTGGGAAGCGTCCAGTTCCGCTGCTTTTGGAGCTATCTGCTCCTGAGCGAAGTCGTGCACCATCCCGCGCAGCATCAAATGTTCATCGGTAAACGGCAAGGCATGCGCCATACAAGTGACCTCCGGCACAAGCGGTAGGCAGATAATACAGCAATTTGGCGTCCGCCAAAAGAAAATTTCCGCTCGCGGCCAAAGTTTAGCTTGTGCGCAAAGTTACATCCCCAGCGGATGCTTTCCCCTCGATAAACGGCTTTTCCCGCAAGCTAGTCTTCCGGCTCTTCGGGAACGACCTGTCCCCAATCGGTGCGGTTTAGTGACCTCAGCCTTCCAACGTAAGTCTGTACCGTTGGGAAGAACGGAGGGGCGAATGAACCTTCCAGGAATCGCCTGTCGTAATGAAAGTTTTTATAATATCCACTTTTCGGACCTGTGCTTGAGAATGTGCCGATTGCCTGGTAGGAGTCCATAATAACCCCTCCAAAAAGGTTCAGGGCACCGCTCGCTGGCTTGTACTTGTAATTCTCGACGCCGAAACCTTTTCCAGCCGCCGTAGCGAATATGGTTGCATCAAGCCGCAAATTGCTTGGTGCGTTATCGGTTACCAAAACGTTGCCGGAACCGGCAACCAGCCCAAGCACGTTTCTCGCATCAGGATCAACAGTCGGATCAACTTCGTAGTTGAGGTGGTTGTCTACGTAAATGCTGTTCTGAGCGGAAATGGTCATCATCGAATTTTCCTCGATGGCCGCCGACGCCCCCGATGCGCGCCCAAGATTATCCAACGTTCCCTCGACGTGAATTACGCCGTTGGGAACATCGTTGAAAACCCTGGGAGGGTCGCCTGGCTCGGTGACGGTCATCGTACCGGCAGCATTGTCTATCACGATTTCCGTCCACTGGCCGCCTTGCTGGATCCTGATTACTTGAGTTGAACCCACGGCTGCAAGGTCCATGTTCTGAACATCGCCGTAAATATAAATTCCGCCCAGAAGCTCGTTTGTGTCATTACCGATATTGTCGACGCCGTCGCCCTTTGCATAATAAACGCCGGCTGGCGGCGCCGAAGTGCCGGGCGTTAGGCCAAGGTTTTCGCGCCTTTCGGCATGAGTAACCGGCTTTGTCGTGTCGCTTACATCGGCATAATCTCCCATGGCAGCTCTAGATTGAGAAAACGAGTTGCCAGGTACGGGAATTTCATCCACGCCCCAGAGGGCAGGGTATTCTTCGTTCCATTTAACCACGGGATTGTAAATTTTTTCTGCGGTGTCCCAGCTTGCCCAAGTGGTCTGAAACTGGTCGGTGAATGTCGGTCCTCCGCCCGCGTCGTTTCCCGCGAATCCCGGCTTGCTGCCGACGTAAACGGGGCCGTCCAGCACTTCGTTGTTTGCGAAATAAATCTGCTGGCCTGCAGGAGTTTTCATTACGACCGTGAAGAAATCGTAAAAGGAAAAACTGGGATGAAATACGGTCACTTCAAGCGAACCGGTCAGCTGAGTAACCTGCTCTGCCGTGATTGTTCCGCTCGGCATGTCGCCCTTGCTGGTAATCTCGTAGTCATAATGAAAGACATATGCACCGGTCGGGTCGGAAGGTTCGGGCTCGTCCACTCCGGTAGGCCAGAAGTCGAATGCGAGTTCAAACTTGGTCTTTGACTGTCCTTGTCCGATTTCGCCGGATAAAACTCCCATTTCGCCTCTAGGCATGAATTGCTCGAATGCGGGGCAAAAATCCACGAGCACTCCGATGTCCCTGTCACCGGTTCTGCTGCCGGATAGGGCGTCGGCCGCGTACTGATCAATATCGCCCGACTGAAGGTGCGCCGGCACCGAGAAATTCTGAAGCGCACTGTCGAGCAGGATTCGGGCGTATTCTTGCGCGCCTTCCGCGGCGAACAGCGCTTTGGTCGTGGATGCCGTCCTTCCCGAGCCAAGAATTTCGGAGTAAAGCACAAAAGAAATACCAATGGCAATTACCATTACTATGGCTACCATGAATACGGCTGTAATCAAAGCTGCGCCTAGCCGGTCGAAACCGCATGATTTCGTATTGTTGTTCATCATCGTGCTCCTTGTCGTAGTTCGCAAAGATGCCATTTGCCTAAAGCCTCATTCCAAGGTTTGGGCAGTAAACAAGCGTTGAGCCTTCCAATTCTCCAACCATCTTTGCTTCGGATTTATTGTCTCCTGCGGTAGGAATGAGCGATATGCTGATCCTAACCGCGGAAACGAGAGCGGGATCCGTCGTCTCAACGTTGTCTGCGGTAAAATAGGTAAAGACAAGGCTTGCAACGTTGTCCATCACCACTTCCGGCTGGCCGTAGGACTGAAACTCCGTCCCGTTTTTGAACCACCTTTCAAGGACGACGGTTTTGTCGGCGCTGGAATATCTGATTTGGAACCTGTCCGTAACGCTGTCCGCGTCCACGTCCGACTGGAACGTCAGGTAATTCTCTTCGATTTCTTCCATACCCACATCAACCGGTTGAATACCCGCAAGTCTGATGAATCGCGACAAGTACTCGAGAGTGGCTCTTAGATCCTGTTGAGTCTTGAGCCTGGACTGCGTCGCCGCGCCGATATTCAGCGAGTAAATGAAAACAAGCGCGAAGGCGGCCAGAAGCACGGTCAATACAACCGATGCAATTAGAACTTCAGCCAACGTGAAACCATGTTTTTTAAGCGCAATTTGGCATCTCATATTTCTTATCCCTAGCCGGAGCTCGTAGTGAACGGCCTTCCCACTATTGTAGAAACAGTAAAGTGGTAATCCTTTCCCCTTTCGCTCCATTCGACCGTAACCACTACGGTTTTGGTGCCTTCCACGGGCTGGTTCTCGGTTACCTCCCAACTGCGGTAAAAAATCCCCGGCGGCAGCCCGTTCGGTCCTATGGATAGGGGATTGCCTGATTCGTCCAGGTCTTTTCCAGTCTCCACCAATTCGTAATCCAAGTTTCGCAGCTCCTCGATTTTCTGGTGGGCCAAGTAAGTGGCTGCCGTCCGCATACTGGATTCCCTAGACTCGACAGCGGAACTTGCAATCAACTGGGTTAAAGCAATTGCCGCAATCATAAAAACAAGCAATGCAAGCAGCACTTCGATAATTGAAAATCCCGAATGCCGCAAAAGCCTGTACGGTTTCATTTGTCACTCCGTTCGGTTCAACTGACCATTGGCGATGAATGCCTTCATCTTCACCGAGTAGCCGCTTTGGTCCACCAATGCCACTTCTCCCCCGTAATCGAGCGAGCCGTAGGGATCAAACGTGGCCGCCATACCGGGAAATGTTATGCCTTCCGCGAATGAGATTCCTTCCGGCAGGTGGAAAATCTGCTCTACATCCTGCCATGTTAAGGTGGCGGGGTCGTACACCTTTATTCTATAGCTGTTGTTAGCAGGATCCATGATGAACCTGGAATATGTATTGCGGCTTATGGCGTATGATCTGGCGGAAGAGAATCTGGACATAAATTCATCGGCGGCGAAATCGGTGTTGGATCGGCCAAGCGACCTAAGCAAAATAGGAGCAGCAAGTGAAACCATCAATCCCGCTATGGCAACGACCAGCATCAGTTCCGCAATTGAAAAGCCCGATCGGCCGTTGCACAAGCGGCCTCTTGCGTCAAAATGAATTTCGCCGCAACCCCACAAATGCCGTTCAGGCGTTTTATGCGGGCGCGCTCGAAAAAAAGGCAGGCGATTGTCCGGATTAAGTTTCATCTGTTTGCTCCGCCAAGGACACAAAAATAGGCCTTCGCGAACTATGATCAGAGCTGCAGGCGGAACGCTCCAGCCCCAAAACGTACGACAAAAAGGCATCTACAGCAAGCCAATCCGTAACCATAAACAAGCATATTATACCCAGGCAACCAGGTTTTTCCTAGGTTTCTTTGACGGTTTTGTCAAATCGAACGATTTTTTCAATTTTAACGATTTGGAAGGAGTCGATAACCAATCGAGCGATTAGTACCTTTGCAATGGATTCGACTGCCGGTAAGGTTGGTCACGGATCGGAAGCGAAAGCGGATGAAGGGGATGAGATAATTTTGGGTTGCGCGTTATTCCATGTGTTGAAGTCTTCAGTTTCAACCGGGACGGAATGCGCGCCTGTACAGAGATGCGGCGTTTACACCAAGCGCCTGATAATCACGAATGTGTCGAGCGACTTTTCCTCGTCCTTTGATTTGGCGGTTATGTCGAATTCGACCTTGACCACGCTTGCCGCGTCGGTCGTCGGATTTCCATCTGCATCGTAATAAGAGGGCGTAAACGCGGTGACCCCTGTAGCGTAAGCGTTACCGTCTTTTAGCAGTGTTTGTTTTTCGGAGTTGTAGGTAAATACGGTTTTTTCGCCCCGCTCGTTCAGCGCGAATTCATCCGGCCCGATTTCCAACAATCCATCCGAATTGCGGACCAAATCCACCATCCGTTCCACGCCTTCCTGCGCGGTGAAGGTGGCGTCGGAGCGCTGCTGCACCATCATTGTTGTTTCGGCAGACGAAATGTACAGCGAGGCGACTCCCATTGTGATTATGCCGATGATCAATGAAACGATCATCAACTCGATAAGCGTGATTCCCTTCTCGTTTTGTTTCAGGCGCATCATTGCAATCACATCCCGAACTTGTAGATGTCTTCTACAAGCGTGACTATCGGCACATCCTGTTCGCCGGGACGACCGGAAACGTCAATCTGATACACGTTGACCGAAATTCTTTTTATGTTGGTTTCCGGTATCTCTATCGTCCGCACCACGCGAAGCTCCCCGTCGTCGGTCACGAAATCGTTCGCGATCGTATTGCGCGGAGGGTCAAGGTATCCAGTGCCGGTGCTGTCGAGTGGAATTCGGCTCCATCTGATGCTTTTGACTTCCTCGATCGCGGCGCGCGCCAGGTTGTTAGCGATTGCCTGGTCTTCCGAAGTCAACTGCACGTGTACGGTCTGAAAGAAAATCGCGAGGGCGGAAATGAACATAATCGCGATAACCACTATCGCGATCATCAACTCTATGAGGCTGAAACCGCGGCGGTTGCGTCTCATTACAGTTCCTCCCACGTATCGCGAAGGATATAGAACTGGTCGCCCAAAAATCCCAGGGCTTCGGTGGAATAGCGCATATCGAAGCTGCCTCCGATGTCAACCGTCAAGGTGGCGGTGTCCTTGTTGATCAGCATCGCTCCCCAGATTTCCGCGCTGCCGATACCGACGGTGAAGTCGCCCATGACAATCACCAAACCCTGCCAGGTGAAATTGCCTTTGACTTCAAGGTTGCCTTCGATTACCAGCACGCCGCAGCCCGAGAAGTTCCCGTTGATTATTACGTCGTTTTCAACCAAAACCACTTCCGGCTCGTCGGGAACACCCCAATACTCGTCGCCGTCGTACGGATCGGTCGAATCGGTGATATGCGTTTCGCCGTCGATAATCCGCGTTGCCATCTCCGCGTATTGGTCGGCAACCGTCGGTATGTCGATGACTTCGCCCGTGTTGACGATGTTCGGCGTGAAATCCCCTTCTCCCTGGATTTTCTTGCCTTTGTTTTTCATGGACGGGCTGCTTTGGAAGAAGTCGATCCAGTCGTCGTAAGTGTCTGCGTTTGTGACGGCCATTCCGGCGACGGGATCTCCCGGACCGTCGCGGGTTGTGGAAAGCGACCTGTGGTCGTAGCCGTCCACGGTGAAAGCGGCGCCGCTTAGTCCAGGCGCGATATCTTCGCCGTCCATGTACATCGCCGCGGGTGCGTCAGGCATAGTCCCGGTTCCGTACTGCACGCGAACGCATCTCGTATATTCCTGATCGGTTCCGACTCCGATTGCGTAATTGGGATTCTGAAGGATCATCTTCATATCGCCTTCCACATATCCGGGCGCTTCGTCCTTAAGCCACTGGATCAGCTTGGAACCCTCGTAGGGGAAGTTCGCGTCTATCGGCTCCTCCAGAATTCCGGGATTGTTTCTTAGGTTCAAAAGCGTCCTGTTGAGCGCGGTTTCCGCCAGTGCGAACGAATTTATGTAATTCGTCCGGCCTGCGGTGAATATCATCGAGCCGTAGCCGAAGCTGACGATTGCCACCAAAAGGATGACGGTCGCCGCCCCCAAGACGAGGGCAAGCATCAAAACCGTGCCTCGACGATTAGCCAGCTTTCCTAGCATCGGTCATAACCTCCGTATGGCTGCACATTTGCATTGTGCATAACCTATAAATAATACTGGTATCGAAGCGCGTTCTCGACTAGGAAAAACCTGGATGTCAACGTCCAAAAGCCTTGCATTGCAGGCCGTTTTGCGGCCCGCATCAGGTTGCTGCTTTGTGCTTGGCCGGCCTATAGCGAAGTGAAACCCATTTTTATGGCGTACTTCGTCAGCTCTGCAATGGTCTTCGCACCCACTTTGTTCATAATGCGTTTTCTGTGAAACTCCACGGTCTTAGGACTGATGTCCAATATTAGGGCGATTTCCTTTACGTTTTTGCCTTCTGCAATCAGCTGCAAAACCTCCCTTTCTCGGGACGAGAGCTTGTCCGCTTCGGGTGCTTCGGTTTCATCCGCAAGAATTTGAACGTAATCGCTGATCACCACGCCGGCAATTTGCGGGCTAAGGAACTTTTGGCCCGCACTAACGGCGCGGATAGCGTCCTCTAAATCCTTTCGCGCGCAGTCCTTTACCAGATACGCATACGCTCCCGCCTTGAGCATTTCCGTTACGAATCGCCGGTCGGAATGCATGGAAAGCGCAATCACCTTCGTATTCGGGCATTTCTTGGAAAGTTGCACGGTCGCCTCGATGCCGTTGAGTCCGGGCATTGATATATCCATTATTACGATGTGGGGCGAAAGCTTGGAAACGAGCTGAATGGTGTCCCTGCCGTTGTCGGCTTCGCCGATTATCTCAACGCCCGGCAGTTTTTCCAGCAGGGAATGCAGTCCTTCCCTGAATAGCTTGTGATCATCGGCGATGATAATTCTTATTGCCATATTTACCTCGCGTTCAATCCCCGGACGGATCCAGCGGCAGCTCGATCCTAATTTTCGTTCCTTTTTCCGGGAGCGACTCCACAACCATGCGGCCGCCGAGCGATGCCAAGCGCTCGCGTACGCTGAACAATCCGAATCCTCCCTGCGGATGCGGTCCGATTTTGGAAGGATCGAATCCGATACCGTCATCCTCAATTGTCGCCCAGACATTGTTAGAGCTGCTACCCATAGCCACCTTCACTTGCTTCGCTTTTGAATGCTTTGCAACGTTGAACAAAAGTTCCTTTAGAGCTTGGTAAAGCACGACGCTGACATCCGGAGGAATAGAAGCCTTAAGCGAAGCATCGTTTAAAACACCGCCGATTCCATGCCTTTCCCTGAGCTGGTCCATTTGCCATCCGACTGCCGCGCCCAATCCCAGTTCGTACAACAGCGGCGGACTGATTTCGAATATCAGGCTGCGCACATCGTCTATCGAGCACTTTACCAATTCGCGAAGCAGTCCGATTTTATCGCGGTTTTCCGGGGAATCCTCAAGTTCCTGCAGGTCTTCGAGTTTCATCTGAAGAGCTGCCAAATTATGTCCCACGCTATCGTGCAGTCTCGCAGCGATAATCCTTCTCTGCTTCTCTTCTGCAAGCGAAAGGTCCGTTGCCAGCTTTCGCAAGCTTTCCTGGTAGGCCTTTACGCTTGCCTCCAGAATTCCGATTTCGTCTTTACGGCGTAACGCCGAACTTCCGAAGTGATGCTCCAAATGCGCAGAATATCCCGCACTGTTGGCGACGGCCATGAGCGGTTCAAGGAGTGTTCTGCGCAAGAAGATAATAACCGCAAGCCCTATCAGGAGACCTGACAGAACCACTGATAGCGAAGCGTTTAGGACAATCTGTCTGCCTTTGGCTGAAATGTCCCGATTGAATGTGGACTTGATTAATAGCGAGTTGCCGGAAACACCGATGCTGAATACCGAAAACACGTTAAGGGTTTTTGGTTGAACGTCGATGATGAAGCCTTGCTGCGTAGAAAACCGGGTAACCACGCTTTTGGCGTATTCACTCGGGTATTTTCCTTCCAGCAAAGGCCAAATCTCGAAATCTACTTCTATTTGACGCGACATCGCGTTTAGCAACGTTTCATTCAAAAGGCGCCCCATTACGAAGCATCCCATCGGAGGACCCGTATTATCGCTGCGCAAAATGGGCATTGCTGTTACGAGGAGTGGGCCGTGATCGGAAAAGTATATGTCCGAAGAACTTTTCGCGATTGTGAGATCGTCGAATATAGGGCTGTTTTCCAAGCTTGTGCGGTCGGTTAGGCCGGGTACTTCCAAAGGCGTCATTTCCGGTATGATATATGCTCCCGAGTACTTGACCTCTCCCAGCTTATTGCAAATGATAATGACGGCAAGGTTGTTGTCAATGTATGTCTCTGGAAGCAGGTTAACGGGTTCGAATTGCTTGTTAAGTCCCTGAATGTAAAGATAGGTATCGTCCCAAGCGGCGTAATCGTCGCAGGTGCGCTCCAAGTAAAACAACTCCCGGTTCAGAGTCTTAACGCATCTTTTCATGTCCTCTTCGGCTTCGGATACCTCCAGGCGGTGGAAACTTTCAAGTACGAGAAATCTCAGCAGGGCAAGGTAGAGCGCGACGTAAAGCCCTACAACCGCCCCGACAATGATGAGAACCTTGTATTTAATCGACAATTCATGCTCTCCAATGGATGGATTTAAGGTGCAATGAGGATGGTTCACCTTAATCCAGCGGCGTATTATAGCCGAAAATAGGACAGCCGCAATTGTGAAACCCCTGCACTCGGGCGGCAAATACTTTTGAAATATGCGGGATTTTCTGGGATGTCGACAGAAGAGCCGAGATTACCGTAGACGCAATTCGCTTTAAAAATTTTTGTGAATGACATATCGAACGAGAAATCCGGCTTACTGATGATCGAAATGAAATTTCGCAACCATTACAGCGGTATTAAATATTGACTTTAACGCTAACGTTAAAGTTGTGATTTTCAAGGTATCAGGTTTCGCCTTTGCCATGTCTGAGACTGGATTGATGAAAATCGGTGAGCTGTCGGAACGCTCCGGCCTGACCGCCCGTTCCATCCGCTATTACGAGGAGCTTGGCTTAATCGAGCCGTCCGCCCGCAGCGACGGCCACTTCCGGCTGTACGATGAACGGGCGCTGGCCCGCCTTGAATACATTCGAAGGCTGACCGAAGCCGGATTGTCCCTTGCCGACGTCATCTTGCTTTTCCGCGTCTGGGAGGCCAGCACGTCGGGCGACGAGCGGCGTGCGATGTTGAACGAAATCGTTTCGCGGTACATGGCGGAGGTGGAAAAAAAGCGGACGGCTCTTGAGCTGGTCGAAAGGGAGCTGAAGCTGATCCTCGAAACCGTCGAGAATTGCGAAGGTTGCGGCCATGAGCCGGGCAAGGGAACTTGTTTTCGATGCTCGGTAGTCGAATCGCGTTTGGAAACGCAGGCCGATTTGCCGGAGATTGTTGCCTTTTGGATGTCCGGCAAGCGTGAAGTTGTTCATCAGACTTGAGATTTAAAACCGCGCGGCGAACAAGCGGGGTAGAAGCAGTGGCATTTGCCTAAGGAGATTTGGATGTTGGAAATAAGGAATCTTTGCGCAGGGGTGAACGGAGCCGAAATCCTGCGCGGCGTAAATTTGTCCGTCATGCCGGGCGAAATCCACGCGATCATGGGTCCAAATGGAAGCGGGAAAAGCACGCTGGCCAAAATCCTTGCGGGCGATCCGGCCTACGAGGTTACATCGGGCGAAGTTCTTTACAAAGGCTCCGACCTTTTCGAAATGGAAGTAGATGAGCGCTCGCGCGCCGGGATTTTTATGGCGTTTCAGTATCCGAGCGAGATTCCGGGCGTGACAATTCAGAGCTTCCTCAGGACTGCCCTGAATGCAAGGCTGGAAAGCGAAATATCCGCGCTTAAGTTTTACGGTTTGCTCAAAGACAAGCTCAAGATGCTGGAGCTGGACGAGAGCTTCGCAAACCGATATTTGAACGACGGATTCAGCGGCGGAGAAAAGAAGCGCACCGAGATTCTCCAGATGGCGGTGCTTTCTCCGGAGCTGGCGATTATGGACGAAACCGACAGCGGACTGGACGTGGACGCGCTCAAGATCGTTTCGAACGGCATAAACAGGATATTCCAGGAAACTCCTGGCATGTCCGTCGTGATAATCACGCACTACCAGCGAATCCTGAACTACATCACACCGCACTTCGTGCATGTGATGATGGAAGGCCGCATCGTCCGCAGCGGCGGGCCGGAGCTGGCGCTCGAAATAGAGACGCATGGTTATGACGGGATAAAGGCTGAAATCGCCGCCGGAAGCGCGGTTTGAAATACAAGTGCCGGATGCTAAAGCGTCCGGCTGTTCGATAGAGGTGAAACATGCCAAACACCGATACAATTGAAAAAAAGGAAATCGGTCTCGATCTGGGATCTTACAAGTACGGCTTTCACGACGACGACGTGAAGTACGCGTACAAAGCCGAGCCGGGGCTGTCCGAGGCGACGATCCATATGATCAGCGACCTCAAGGGCGAGCCGGACTGGATGCGCGAATTCAGGCTGCGCTCGCTGCGGCATTTCATGCAGCGCCCCATGCCCACCTGGGGCGGCGATCTTTCGAAGATTAACTTCGACGAGATTTACTACTACCTGAAGCCCGAAGGCGGCAACGCCCGCACCTGGGACGACGTGCCCGAAAGCATCAAGCGCACATTCGACCGAATCGGGATTCCCGAGGCGGAGAAGGAAATGCTGGCCGGCGTCGGCGCGCAATACGACAGCGAGGTCGTCTACCACAACTTGAAGGGCAAGTGGGTTGAGCAAGGCGTGATTTTCATGGATACCGACACGGCTCTGCGAGAACATCCGGAGTTCTTCAAGGAGTATTTCGGTACGATCATCCCGCCGGAGGACAACAAGTTCGCGGCGCTCAATTCCGCCGTCTGGAGCGGGGGCAGCTTCGTTTACGTGCCGAAGGGCGTGAAGGTGGAAATTCCGCTTCAGGCGTACTTCAGGATAAACGCGAAGAACGCGGGGCAGTTCGAGCGCACGCTGATTATCGCGGACGAGGGCAGCGACGTGCACTACGTCGAAGGCTGCACCGCGCCGGTGTATACGAAGGACGCGCTGCACAGCGCGGTCGTCGAAATCATCGTCAAGAAGGGCGCGAAGGTTCGCTACACGACGATCCAGAACTGGTCGAACGACGTGTATAACCTTGTGACGAAGCGAGCTGTCGCCGACGAGGACGCGGTTATGGAGTGGGTTGACTGCAATATCGGCAGCCAGCTCACGATGAAATATCCCGCGGTGATTCTGCGCGGGCCGCGCGCGCACGGCGAAGTGCTTTCGATCGCGTACGCGGGCAACGGCCAGCACCAGGACGCGGGTGCGAAGATAACGCATGCCGCGCCGCACACTACGAGCCGGATTACCAGCAAGTCGATTTCAAAGGGGACGGGGCGCTCAAGCTACCGCGGCCTGCTGAAGGTGCACAAGGGAGCAATCGGCGCAAAGGCGAATGTCGAATGCGATGCGCTGTTGATGGATGACCAGGCGTCAACCGATACTTACCCGTACATCGAAATCGAGGAGCAGCAGGCAAGCGTGGGTCATGAAGCGCGCGTTTCGAAAGTTTCGGAAGAGCAGCTGTTTTATTTACAGAGCCGCGGACTTGACGAAGACACCGCGCTTGCGATGATAATCAACGGATTCCTGGAGCCGGTCACGAAGGAGCTGCCGCTTGAATACGCGGTCGAAATGAACCGGCTTATCGCGCTTGAAATGGAAGGAAGTGTGGGCTAGAGATGAGCGATTACGCATTCAAGGTTGAGGATTTGGAAAGCGCCGCGGAAGAGCAGGGCGATTTCGTCGGTATCACGCCGCCGGAAATATTCCGGGAAAAGGCGCGGCGGATTATTGAAAACGTGCGGCCGTACCTGCGGATGGACGGGGGCGATATCGAGTTCGTGGACGCGGCGCAGGGCAGGGTGTTCGTCCGGATCGCCGGCGCGTGCCACGGCTGCTCGCTGACCTCGGCGCACATCGGAGAGGGCGTGGGAGAGCTGCTTCGAGCCGAGTTGCCCGATTTTGTTTCGATCGTTCCAGTATTGGACTAGCGGAGGCAATGGGAAGATGAGTGCGGTTCAATCACGCTCGATCGTGGACGAGCGACGGGTAAGAGAGATTTCGAAAATCCTCGGCGAGCCGTCGTGGCTTGCCGAAAAGCGCGTGCAGGGGCTGGCGGTTTTCGACGCAAAACCCTTTCCCTTTGTGAAAGACGAAGGCTGGAAGTACACCGATCCAAGAAAGATAAAGCTGGACGGGCTCGCGCTTTCCGACGGCACGGCGGACATGTGTGACGAAGCTGTTACGGTACAGGCGCTGGACGGATTCGAAAAGATGGTCGAGGCCGCGGCCGTCGCGATCCACTGCAACGGGCGTTTCTGCAAGATGAACCTTCCCTCATCTTGGCTGGAGCGCGGCGTGCAGGTTCTCGATTGGCGCTCCGCGATAGCGAAGGCGCCCGATTTGCTCAAGCAGCACTTCATGTCGGGGATACTTCCGAACACCTTCGACAAATTCACGGCACTCCACTCGGCCGCCGTCAGCGGAGGACTGGTGCTGCTGGTTCCGGACGGCGTGGAGTTGGCAGAGCCGCTGTTCAGCATTCATTGGCTCGGTGCGGAAAACCGGCTTGAAGCACCTCACCTTCTTGTTTTATGCGGAAAAAATTCCAGCGCGCGCTTCGTGGATGTATTCGCCGGGCCGGGCGGAGGCGGGGTGGCATTGCCGGCGTACGAATTCAACCTCGAGCCAAATTGCAGGCTCAATTACATCAGATTGCAGCAGGTAGGTCAACAGACAACGATTCTTGGATATCAGAAAGCAATTGTGGGCCGGGACGCGAACCTGATTACGGGCGTCGTTAACCTTGGCGGAAGGCTTGTAAGGGACGTGATTCAGGCGCGCATGCAGGGCTCGGGAAGCGAAGCAAAATTGCTTGGCGCTTACATGCCGGGAAAGGGCCAGCATTTTCACCACGAAACACTTCAGGAGCACGCGGTGCCGTACTGTCACAGCGACCTTCTTTTCAAAGGCGCGCTGTCGGGCGACGGACGGGCGGTTTTCGGAGGGATGATTAAAGTATTCCCCGGCGCGCAGAAAACCGACGCGTACCAGAAAAACCGCAACCTGATACTTTCAAAGGAAGCAAGGGCGGACTCGATTCCGCAGCTCGAAATACGCGCGGACGACGTGAAATGCAGCCATGGGGCGACTGTCAGCCAGGTTCAGGAAAACGAGCTGTTTTATCTGCAAAGCCGAGGCCTTAGACGCCCGGCGGCGGAAGAGCTGCTTGTGTTCGGCTTCATAGACGAAGTGCTTGCCAAGATGGACTGGCCGGAGATAGTAGCGCCGCTCGAATGCAGAATAAGCGCGAGGATTAAGCAGTGGTAGACGGACATTCGGAGGCGGCAATCGGGAACTGGCACAAGATCGCGGATCCGGGCGAAATCGAGGATGGGATGATTTTCGCCATTGAAATCGCCGGCGAGGAGATTTGCATCGGCAGGCTTTGCGGAAGGCTTTTCGCACTCGAAAACATGTGCTCGCATGAGGAATTTCCGCTGAACGACGGCGACTTATTGGATACGTGCGAGCTGCGCTGCAGATATCACGGTGCGAGGTTCAATCCATTCACCGGCGAAGCCCTAAGCCTGCCCGCGCTTTCGGGGGTAAAGCCGTTCAAAATAGAGGAACGGGAAGACGGCGTTTACCTGCTTGTGGACTAGCAGCTGACGCAAATCCGGCCTGATTTTGCCTTATCCCGGGCAAATTTGCCCGCTTTATAAAGGTTTCACGCAGTGTGACTTGGTTGCCGCCCGCCGCTGTCGCTTGTATCATTATGGCGGTACCTGAATTCCGAAATCCAGCCCGCCCGTTTGGCGGGCGAAATCCCGGATTCGGCAGCGCGAGGCGGCGAAATGCGACGCAGAATCGGACTGCAATTCACTGTCACCGTCGGAGTCGTGACGGTGGGCGTCATGCTCGCGTTTTCCGCCGTGCTTCTTCACAACCAAGAGCGCCAGCTGCTTCAGGCCAAAATTGTAAGCGCGAACCAGCTTTCAGAAACAATTAAGAAAAGCACGCGCCAGGACATGATGGCAAACAGGCTGGACAACGTTTATCTGATTATCCGGACAATCGGCGAGCAAGAGGGGATCGAAAAGGTCCGGATTCTCGAAAAAACCGGCGAGATTATTTATTCGACGCGCGAAAGGGAAATCGGAACCAAGCTCGACATGAAGGCGGAAGCCTGTTACGGCTGCCACGCATCCGACGAACCGATTTCGCGCCTGGATATTCCGCAGCGCACCAGGGTCTACAATTCCCCGGAAGGCCGCCCGCTTTTGGGCATCATCAATCCGATATACAACGAGCCCGGATGCAGCACATCGGCCTGCCATTACCACCCGCCCGAAAAGAGCGTGCTGGGAGTCTTGGACATAACGATGTCTCTCGAGGATGTTCATCGCGAGCTCGCTGCCACACGCAACGGCACAATCGGTCTGGTGGTGGCGGCCTTTTTAGCCGCGAGCCTGATTATTTATTTCTTTGTCCAATCAAGAATTCTGATTCCGGTGCAGCGGCTGCTCGGCGGCATGCGCAGGGTATCAGCGGGCGACCTGGACGTAACGATCGAAACAAATCAGGCCGATGAAATAGGCAGACTGACAAAATCATTCAACGAGATGACGCAGCGGCTCGCCGAGGCGCAAATGCAAATCTCTCAATCCGACAAGCTCGCATCGGTCGGCAGACTGGCCGCGGGAATCGCGCACGAAATCAACAATCCTCTCACCGGAGTGCTGACATACGCAAGTTTCCTATTGAAGCGCGCCGAAGACAACCCGGAAATGAAATCGGATCTGGAAGTCATAGTGCGCGAGACCAAGCGGTGCCGGCAAATTGTGCGGGGATTGCTGGATTTCGCGCGCCAATCAGCATTCACGAAATCCGAAATTGACCTCAACGCCGTTGTTATGCGTGCGTTGGACGTGCTTGGAAACCAGCTCAATCTGCGCGGAATAAAGATCCGCAAACACTTCGACGGCAAGATACCGAACATTTTTGCGGATGGCAATCAAATTCAGCAGGTGGTGATGAACCTGCTTCTCAACGCCTCCGACGCGGTCGGGGAGGGCGGGGAAATCCGGGTGGAAACTCGAAGCATCAAAGTGCCTCCGTTCGGAAACGCGCAAATCAGGAAGGCGTTTTGTCCGGAAGGATGCTCGCTTGTTGACGAGAGCGTTAAAATCAGAAATATGCCCGCGGTGAGCGTGGAATTCCGGGATGACAAGGGAAAGGGAGTGATTCATCTCGATCCCGTATACGGCAGCCTTAATCATGTATTTTCGCGCGTGGTCAAGCCGGACATGATAATCGGCGTAAGTTGTCCCAAATGCAAGGCCTCGCTTGTGCGCGAAACGCGCAAATGCCCCAGATGCGACGCCCCATTGTTCGCTGTGGGTGCTGGAAGTGACGGTGAAATAGTGTGGTGCACGCGAAGGGGATGCCATTACCAGCGCTGGGAAGCGGTTGAAGCGCTGGGTGAGCGGAAATACGCCGAAATCGTGGTGAAGGACAACGGCGTGGGTATGAGCCCGGAAACGCTCGCACTCATTTTCGAACCTTTCTTTTCAACCAAAGGCACCAAAGGCACGGGTCTTGGCCTGTCGGTTTCGTGGGGGATTATCCGCAATCATGGAGGTTCGATTGCCGTTGAAAGCGAGCCGGGCAAGGGCTCCACTTTTTCGGTCAGGATTCCGGTGGAATTCAGGGAGGGGGACGCGCTTTGATGGAAAGAGCTGATTCGGGCGCGAAAATCGGCAAGATTCTTCTCGTTGAAGACGAGCCCGTGGTCGTTGCTGCAGTCGAGAAGATTTTATGTTACGAGCAAATCCAGGTTGTCAGCGTTTCTGACGTTTCCTCGGCGCGGGAGATATTTGAATCCAGCAAATTTTCGGCTGTAATCGCAGACTTGATGCTGCCCGGCGAATCGGGAGCGGAGTTGCTGAAAGAAACAATAAACACTTCTCCCGAAACACCGGTGCTGGTTATTTCCGGATTTGCCACTATTGATAACGCAATCAGGTTGTTGAGGCTTGGCGCATTCGATTTTATTCCCAAGCCGTTCAGCTTCGAGGAATTGACGTCCGTGCTCGCCCGAATCAAGCGGTACTTGTCAATTCCATCCATTACTCGATCGCTTCTCATTTGCTGCCTGCGGTCGGCTGGAGACGCCCCGGGGAAGCGCCTTTGCCTCCGCGGCCACACTTGGGTCGAGTTTGATAGCGACGGTAACGCCAATATTGGGATCGCCAGTTTGATGGCGCTTACATGCGGAATCGTGGAGACGGCGCGTTTTCCGAATTCAGGCGAGCAGATTATATGCGGTCAGTACTGCGGAACGCTCGTCGACAGCGAAGGGAACGAACATGGAGTTCGTGCGCCGCTTTCCGGTGAGGTTTTGAAATCGGTGCGTCTCGAGGAACTTGATGTCGTGGCGACGCATGAGGTGCATTCGGGTGAAAGGCCATTTCTCGTGATTCGTCCAAGCCAGCCGGATCGGGAAGTTGCCAACTTAGTCCGATGCGCGAGGTTTTAGTTGAATTTTCCGCGTGAGCGCGCAAAGCGCTTGGCGGAATCGGAGGAATGCGATGTCATACTTTTTGGTTGCGGTTATTTTTGTTGTTTTTGTGTTGCTTGATCTCGGTATAAGGCATTTGCTGAAGCATCGCGAGATTGCCAGGCTCGCTCGCGAGCGCCGCGAGGCGCTGGATATCGGTCTCAAGCTCGAGATTAGCAAGGATACTCCATCACTTAAGCGCGTCGAGCTTGAAAAGCCGCTTGCGAAAATCCTTGCGGTGGACGACGAGCAAATCGTGCTGGACAGCTTCCGCAAGATACTGGTGATGCAGGGCTACTCCATGGATACGGTTGAGACAGGCCAGGAAGCTCTGAAGCTGGTTCAGGAACGCGATTACGATTTCGTATTCACGGACTTGAAAATGCCGGCGATGAACGGTGTTGATGTGGTGAAAGCCGTGCATCACTTGAAGCCCGAAATCGACATTATCGTAATCACGGGATTCGCCACGATTCAGACCGCTGTGGATTGCATGAAGTACGGCGCGGTGGACTATGTGGAAAAACCGTTCACCGAGGAGGAACTCATAGACTTCGTAAAGAAGTCGCTCATCCGCAGACAGGACAGGCTCGCCAGCAAGCGGGCTGGAAGCGGCGGATAGATGAGCGCCGGTGATCGAACTGCAATTCTTCAGGCTCGGCACCGAGCGGGCGTTTCCGGCAAGCAGGCGCGGCAAATTACATGATTGAGTTTGCATCGGCGGAAGCGGTCATTGCATTTCAAGCGGGGATTTGGACTTTGGGCAGTCCAAAAACGCAAGCGGTGCAGGGATTGGTGCGTGAACGGCGTGATGCGGAATAGGAGTTCTTCAGGATATGGGATAGACATCTCTCGATGATAGGAGATTGGCAGCTCTCTAGGATAAGAGAAAGGTATCCCTTCGGGTAAGGGAATAAGTAACCCTTCGGGTAAGAGAATAAGTATCCCTTTAGGTCAGGGAATGGGCATCTCTTAAGGAGAGCGAATAGGCATCTCTTCAGGAAATGGGACAGGTATCGTCAACAGGTTAAAGGATATGTATCGTAGTCGAGATATGGGATAGGTATCGTCAGGTGGTTAATGGAATGGTATCGTAATCGGGATTTGGGAAAGGCATTTCCGGCCGATGATATAATGCGACCCCTCCAGACGGATGAGGGAATGCACTTAAATGTGCGCTCAAAGCGTTTGTTGGGGACTCGTCTAACGGTAGGACAGCGGACTCTGGATCCGTATGTCGAGGTTCGAATCCTCGGTCCCCAGCTTTCGTGTAACTCCTCCCAACCAATTGCCCTCCCCGTTAACATCGTTGGGAGTACCATCCACACTCCCCAGCTTTCGTGTAACTCCTTACAACGATGCTTGGCCTTAGCATCGGCAATCAAAGGAGGCGTACAGTCGTTTGCACGATCAAGGTGACAACAAATTGAAGGAGGCATTGAAGACTGATACTGCGGCCCGTTTGTCCGGTGCTGCAAGTCGCGTCCCGTATATTGAAAGACCGGGTAACAACATGAAATGGCTTTGAGAGGTTGGTCATTTGCAGCAACCGCGCCCACGCGCCTTGCAGGCCGAAAGCCGGCACCTAACCCGCAATTTTCATCTTGCCAGACCGGCCTTAAGCTTTAACCAGCCTTACGCGTGTGTCGTAGAAACTCACGCTGCCTCCGACCGGATCGAACATGCACGTGTTTTTAATCGTCGGATCGGTCCACATCGCAGCATTTGCGTGAATCCCTTCGCCGCGGCGTACTTCGCTCGTGATCTTGTGGCCGTCAATCGTGAATTCCTGCGAGCCGCTCGCCCAGTGTCCGTAACCCAGCGCGAAACTCACCACCCCGGGCTTGACCGTGCGCGTAACTATCACCTTCCCGGCCATCGGCTTGCGTTTCCCGTTGCCAAGCCGCCAATCTCCTTCCGGATTGGTGGCGCTGGCGACCTTTACGGCATCGCCATCCTTCAATCCCAATCGCTTCGCATCCTCGGGGCTGATGAGAATCCCGTTGCTGGGAAGAATATCGGTCAACCAGTAGTCCACGATGGTGCGGCTCTTGGTCATGTTTATGACGCGGTGCGTGACCAGATGAAGATCCCAGCCGTCGCGATAAGCATCGGGCTCCCGTCCCAAATAATCGCGCACGGGAATATACGTCGCAACTCCCGAACATTTCTCGCCCGTGCCGGAATAGACGGTGCCGGCGGTTTTTTCCTGGTACAAATTGAGCAGCGCGCCATAGGGATTGCCAACGCGCATATCCTTATAGCCTTTCTCGTATTCCTGGAAGCGGCCGCCTCTGTTGAGCACGTAAACCACTTTCGGCCAAAGCGACTCGCCGACAATTCCTTTCCAACGCGCTTCATCAAATACCGAGGAGGTCAGGTGCGCGCGTGACCTCACAAACAAGTCCAGTTCCTTGGCATCCGCGTCGGCAACGGCTTTGCTTCCGTCTTCCGCTTCGCCGAAGGCAAGATTTGCAACTCCACGCAGGTAGAAATCATCTTGGTGTTTGAGATCGAGGCCGTCCCCAAAGGCATTGTCGCCAAAACCGGGCAAACCAAGCCGCTCCGCAATCCCAAAAAGCATTGCTTCGAAATTAATCGGCATTTTTTGCCCATACACGGTGCATTCCTCCACCAAAGGAGCAATCACCGGCTGGCGCACAGGTTGCACTTTTTGTGCGATGTTGGGATGGCTGCCGTGGAATTCCCAACGTTCAAGGTAAGAATTATCCGGGAAAATATAATCCGCATACATGGATGTTGGGCCGATGAGGATATCGTTGCAGACGAAAAGAGGCACTTTGGTCGTATCGCACAAAATCTCGATGTTCGTATGACCCGCCGGAAGCGCGTATGTCGGCGCGCCCATATACATGAACACCGCCTTTACGGGATACGGATAGGCATCGCCGATCGAAGGAATGATTTCCTCATATATATCGCTTGCAAGGGGATACCAATTGCGCTTGGCCGGATAACCGGAAAAAATGCTTGTCTTCTCGTACGCTATGTCATGCCTGATGCAACTTATGCCGAATCCCTTGATTGCGCCCGGATGCGCATTGAGATCGAACAGTTTGGCTTTGCCCATCGTGTCATAAGTGGACTGGGTTACCATTCCGCCCTTTGCATCGAAGTTGCCCAAAAGCATGTTGACCGTCATCCAAGCGAGCACGTTGTAAAAGCCGTTTGTGTGCTGCGCCACGCCGCGGTGTATGTCAACCGCCGCCTGCTTTCCGTAACTGGTTAATTCGCGCGCAACCTCTTCCAAATCCGCGGCTTTTACTCCCGTAAGCGCTGCCCATTCCTCGAAACTGCGAACGTTCGCAGAGTCGCGCAACACCTGAAGCGCGCTTTTTGCATGCGTTCCGTTCGGAAGCGTGGCGTCCACGAACAAGTCGCCGACGACCGGCTCTTCGGTGCTGTTCGGATCCACCGCCTTGGGCTGGCCGTTTACATAAACCACAATGAACTTTTCCTCGTACTCCTTTCCATCCTTGTTTTTGCGGATCTCCGGAGCACACAGCCCGATATCGGCAGCGCGGACAAATTTGCCCGGCTTGCCGTCCTTGATTTCGACAAGCCAAGTCGAATTGGTCCAACTGTTTTCGCCGGCCGCCGCGGCTGCCGCCTTGTTGGCGCAAGCGAGAAACTTGGCGTCAAAGCGATTGTTGTCCAGCATCCAGCGGATGAACGCCATCGCCATCGCCCCATCGGTTCCCGGATGCACTGGAAGCCATTTCCAGGCCTTGCTGGCCAGCTTGCTGAAACGCGGATCCGCCACCGCTATTTTGAGCGCGCCCGACGCAAGATTTTCCGTCATGCGCACCGTGCGGTTCGGCGGCCCGTAATTGGCCTCGAAAAGATTTGCGCCTATTTTTCTCCTCGGATCTTTTCTGGTACAGCTATTTGATGTAATACACCTGCGGCGACGTGCCTTTTTCCGGAAGCAGAACAAACGTCTCGTGATTGGCGATAAGCTCGCTTACCAGGCTGGATTTGTCATTCGCATCGCCGAAACTTGTGGCACGGCCTATGCAGGTTGTGGTGCACTGGGGCAGCTGCCCGTTTTCCAACCGATGCAGGCAAAAATGGCATTTGCGCGTTTTGGAATTTGGCGAATCTCCGTTCGCCCTATCCCACAATTTGCCGTACTCGAAAACGCTCCTGCCTTCCCACGGGGCTTCTGGACCAAGCACCACTCCTGTTCCCGCGTCACCCGCGGCGGAGTCGCGCGTATAAAAATTGCCTTCGTCGAATTGACGGTGGCTGTAAGGGCAGGCGGGGATGCAAAGCTGACACCCGATGCATTTGTCGTAATCAATCGCAACCACACCGTCGGGCCGTTTCCAGGTGGCGTCAACCGGACAAACCGATATGCACGGCGGCTTGTTGCAGTGATTGCACGGCTTGGGGAGGAAGGAGAGTTTCAGCTCGGGAAAAGTTCCCTCTTCGATTGTCTGCACGGGCCGGTAAACCACTCCCGGCGGCAGGTTGTTTTCGGAAACGCAGGCAACCGTGCAGGCGTGGCAGCCCACGCACTTGCGCTGGTCGATAACCATGACCCAGTGGCGTTCTTCCACGGGCTTGCTCATCGCGGCCACGAGCTCCCGCTGCATTCGAAGCAGGTTGTCTTCCCTTTGCTGTGGCGCGATTCCCGAAAGAGCATCCAGCTTGCGTACCGACTCCTTTCCGGCGGGATCGCGTCCCTGGGCGTCCGCCGCCTTCGGCAGTACACCCGCCGATGCCGCGGCGCCGACCGCCGCTGCAAGCGCGCCCTTGGCGATGAATTCACGGCGACTTCGATTCATGGTTTTGCTCTCCTTGACTTCATTGATTTTGCTTGCGATACAACTTCATTCGGATTTACCGTGCAAGAATCGGAAACAAACCGGGGATCGGTTTTCGGCAATTCTTTGACCCGGCTTTTGGGAGGACAGCTGCGCAGCTGACTTCTGCTCAGCCGTTCGAACTTGGCTGCGTCCGCTACAGTAATCGACTGCAATTTCTTCCGCATCGCCGTAAGCTGCTTAATCCAAAAAGCATGCAGCGGACACTTTCGCCTAGCCGAACACGGCGGCAGGCCAAGAATGCATTGCGAGTTCCAGCTCGCTCCCTCCACCGCTTCGGCGATTTCCAATACGCTGATTTGCGAAGCGGGTCGCGCCAAACCAAATCCTCCCGTGCGGCCGCGCTTTGTCGTCACCAAGTTGTGCTCCACCAAAGAGTTCAAAATCTTCGCGAGATAAGGCTTGGGCACCCCGGTGCATTTGGCGATGTCCTTTGCCAGTACAAATCGATCGGCCGATTCTTGCAGACATCCCAAGGCCAGAATGGCGTAACCGGAGGTTTTGGCCAGCGACAGCAAATCTTCTCCTGATGAGAGATACAACCAGCTCAAGAATAAAGGAATTGATGACCTGCGGGTCATCAATTGCTGCTCCATATTCTATTTTTCTATGCTCGTGACAAACTTATCAAGCCGGATTTCTTCCCGCTATCCGGATACCAAATGCCCTAAACACCGTTCGAATCCCGTCCAAGCGGATGCAAACCTTCTGGTGCATTTCGTGCAGATGCCATCTGTTATTATTCAAAGCGATTCGGCAGTGCAAGGAGTCGGAATAATGGCCAGATTAATCTCCGTGAACATTTCGAGCGGCGGAATTCCCAAGCTGCCGGTGCCTCGCGGGCAGGTTACCTTCGAGGGTTTGGTTGGCGACGGCCGGGACCATGCCAAGCACATTAAACCCAGCCGTGCGATTTGCACTCTCGATTTAGAGATCATCGAACAACTTCGCGAAGAAGGATTCCCGGTTAATCCCGGAGACTTGGGAGAGAATCTGACGCTGAGCGGCTGCAGAGATTGGCAAATTGTGCCGGGCGCCAGACTTCGCTTCGGCGGAGGGGTGGAAATTGAGATAAGCGAAGCCCGCAGGCCTTGTTTTGTGCTTGATGCGCTCCATCCGGATTTAAAACATGTGACCGTGGGTCGCCTTGGCTGGATGGCAAGAGTGACAAAAACCGGATGGATCATCCCGGGAGAAGAAGTAGAGCTTATTTTGGCCGCACCAAATCCAAATCAAGAGGTGGCGGCGCAATGAACCGCATACGCCGCGATGTCAGCTCAAGTCCGATAATCGGCGCTGTTTTGGCCGGTGGACAAAGCAAAAGAATGGGAAGGCCCAAGCACTCGATTTTGCTGCGGGACGGCATTAGCATGATCGAGCACGTCATTACTGCCTTACAGGTCTGCGGGAATCGGATTGCAGTCGTGGGTATTGACGAATTGCCGAAGTTGAAGACGGATGCAGAGCTTATTCCCGTCGCGGACGAGTTTCCGCACTTAGGGCCGCTGGCAGGGGTGGATGCGTTGCTGTCCAGCGGCCTCGCCCAAGGTTACATTATTGCGGCTTGCGACCAACCTCTGCTTACTCCGTCGCTGGTGAGCCGGCTTTTGCGCGAGGCCGGTTCGAACGGCAGTTTTTTCGGACTGCGGGGCCGGATTGAAGATCCGCTTCCTTGCTACATACCTTCACATTGGCAACCTTCAGTGCGAAAGGCGATCCTGGATAATCAGCTGTCATTACGCAATCTTGGCGAAAAGCTGGGAGCAAATTTGTTGGAAATAGACGACCAGGAGCGAAAACATCTTATTAATTTCAACGAGCCGGAGGACTTTGCCCGACTCGGCGTCGCGCAAGCTGCAGGAGCGCCGCATGCTTGACGGATTCGGCAGAAAGCATGTGTACCTGCGCATATCCGTGACGGATCGCTGCAATTTGCGATGCAGATATTGCATGCCGCCGGAAGGGATTCCAGACATCGGTCATCATTCATTGTTGACCTTTGAAGAAATAGAGCGGCTCACGGCTTTATTTGCGCGTTATGGCATCAAAAAAGTGAGAATAACCGGCGGCGAACCCACGGTGCGGAAAGGCATAGTCGACCTGGCGCAAAGAATTGCCGGAATCCCCGGAGTTGAAACACTGGCCCTCACGACGAATGGACTTTTGCTTCGCGAACTGGCCCGGCCCCTGTACAAGGCGGGCGTCCGGCTGTTGAACATCAGTCTCGACAGTCTGCGTCGCGAGCGTTACACAGCGATCACCGGCAGGGATTCATTGCCCAGGGGGCTGGAGGGTATCGAGGAAGCGCTGGAAGCCGGATTCAAGCAGGTAAAGATAAACGTTGTCGTTATGGCGGGGATAAATTGCGACGAGCTGCATGATTTTGCCGCAATGGCCCGCAATCCCCGTTTGAACATCAGATTTATAGAATACATGCCTTTCCGTGGTAACGGTTGGAGCGCGGCGAAATATATGCCGTATCCGAAAATGCTCGCCAAGCTTGAAGAGCGATACCGCCTTAAGCCATTTCACACGAGCGCCACAAAGGCAGGTGTAGCGAAGGATTTCAGGATAAGCGGCTTTGGAGGCACTGTCAGTTTCATTTCTCCTCTTTCGGACGAATTTTGCGCGCGCTGCAACCGGTTGCGTATTACGGCCGACGGCGGATTGAAAACCTGCCTGTTCGCGCCGCCCGAGCTGAATTTGCGCGATCTTCTGCGCCAGGGCGTTACTGATGAAAATCTTGCCGGGTTGATTCAATCCTGCCTTCTTCGCAAGCCGGAAGCCCATCCTCCCGCGGAAATATTAAAGCATGCCGCCTGCCAGCCAATGGCGGCGATCGGAGGCTAGCTTGCTGGACATTTCACACAAAAATCGAACATTGCGCGTTGCGAAAGCCCAATCCGTCGTGCGGATGTCTCCTGAAACGCTCGAAAAAGTAAGGAACAATAAAGTGCCGAAGGGCGATGCCCTCCAAGTTGCGCGCGTCGCCGCGATACTGGCCGCCAAAGATACGAGCCGGATCATTCCTTTTTGCCACCCGTTGCAGGTTGAATATGCGGGCGTCGATTTCGATTTGGGAGAAAACTCGATTACGGTTGTGACCACCGTCAAAGCGATAGACAAGACCGGCGTGGAAATGGAAGCTCTCACCGCCGCGGGAGTGGCGGCCCTCACTTTATACGACATGTTGAAAATGCTCGACGAAAGCCTGGAAATTTCATCTATCCGTTTGCTTTCAAAGCAGGGCGGGAAATCGGATTTCCAGAATGTATTCGCCTCCCAACCCCGTGCGGCGGTGCTTGTCTTTTCCGACCGCGTGGCCGCAGGCGAAAAGCGGGACCGCTCCGGCGAATTAATCAAAAAAACTTTGCGGCAACACGAATTGCTTGTCGAAGATTTTCGGGTGATTCCCGATGATGCGGACGCCGCGGCGTCGGTGCTTGCGGCATACGCCGACGAGCTGGATTTGGACTTTGTGTTCACGTGCGGCGGCACGGGATTGGGAAATCGCGATGTTGCGCCCGAAGCTACAAAAGCGGTTATTGAACGCGAAGCGCCGGGAATAGCGGAAGCGATACGCGCCTACGGCCGGGAAAGAACGCCGTACGCGATACTAAGCCGCGCCGTCGCCGGACTGCGCGGCAATACGCTTTATATCAATCTGCCCGGATCGGTACACGCCGCTGCCGACGCCATGCAGGCCGTTTTCCCCGCCGTCCTGCATTACCTTGCGGCGCGCCGGGGGGAAGGGCATATCGAAACATATGGCTCCGGAGAGACGAATTCCGTTGATTAGCTATGAAGAAGCCCTGGCGGCGATCCTCGATCAATGCACGCGTTTGCCTGCCGAAGAGGTTCCGCTTGAAATGGCGCAAGGACGTTTCCTCGCGGAACCGTTGTTCGCCTCCGCGGATTTGCCCCGGTTCGATTGCTCTTCCGTGGATGGATTCGGATTGCGCCTGTCGGACGCGCAAGGGGCGTCGCCGAAGAATCCGGTAACGCTCAAAATCGCCGGAGTCGCTCACGCTGGAGCAACCGTCGAAGGTGATCTGCAACCGAGGACTTGCATCAAGCTTATGACAGGCACCGCCGTATCCTCCGGCGTCGAAGCCGTGATCATGCGCGAAGATGTTGAAGAATCGGATGATTTCGTAGTGCTGCGTAATCCGGCGCGGCCGGGGGAAAACATCAGGCTCAAAGGCGGGGACTGCCGCAAAGGGGAGATGATTGCGGAAGCCGGCTCGAAACTGGATCCGCCGTTGATTGCGCTGCACGCGGCCCAAGGATTGGCTCATGCGGTTGCAACTTGCGTGCCGCGAGTTTCGTTGCTGGCCACGGGCGATGAGGTCGTCCTGCCCGGCGCACCGATCGCCGCAGGGCAAATTTATGACTCCAATTTGGCTGCGCTCGAGGCGGCGGTGCAATTGCTGGGATTGAAATTGGAGCATGCGTTTCACTGCAAGGACGACTTAAGCGAGATAGTGGAAAAAATCAACGGATTTACGGATACTTCGCAAATTATTCTTAGCGCGGGCGGAGTTTCGGCTGGAGACAGGGATTTCGTGCGGGAAGCCTGCATGCGGCTCGGAATGCGCATCGTGTTCCACGGCGTCGCCATAAAGCCGGGCAAGCCGACGTTGTTCGCGACCTATCGGTGCAGTGATGGCAACACGGGGCTGTTTTTCGGACTGCCCGGCAACCCCGTTGCTGCATTGCTGTCATTCGTTAAGCTGGTCTGTCCCGCGATCGAGCGTCTAACCGGAGCAATCCCTAAGTCGCACCGCCGCGGCTTTGCACGGTTGACCGGCGGCATCGCCAGGCAGGCCCAAAGACTGGAATTTGTCCGCGGAATCGCGGGGTACTCCGAAAACGGAATTGAAGTGCGGCCCATGGCTGGACGCGATTCGCATTTGCTGCGCGGGCTGTTTCAAGCGAACTGCCTGATTGCTTTTCCACGGGAGCGCGACATTCTGCAGGAGGGCGAGGTTGTGGAAATCGAGTGGTTGCCATGGAACTAAATATGAATCGAAAAGAAAATCGGCAAGGCAAAGTGGTTGCGGTTTCGATTAGCGAGAGGAAGGGAACGCGAAAACGCAACGTGGATTGGGCGTTGCTGGTGCCGGATTGGGGCATAGAAGGCGACGCCCATGCGGCAGACTGGAACCGGCAAGTAAGCTTTTTGGCCGTTGAGAGCATTGATAAGATACGCAAAATGGGGTTGGAAGTCGGACCGGGCGATTTCGCCGAGAACATAACGACCGAGGACATAGACCTGCCGGGTTTGCAAATAGGAGACAGGTTGAGGATAGGCGACGCGGAATTGGAAGTGACGCAAATTGGAAAGGAATGCCATTCGCGATGCGAGATATTCAGACAGGCGGGCGATTGCGTGATGCCGCGAGAGGGAATATTCGCCCGCGTTCTAAGCGGCGGAATTGTGCGCAAGGGTGATGCGGTTTTCATAAGAAGTGCGGAGTCGTCACATCGACCCGAATGACATAAAGAAGCGATTCAAAGTGGAATTAACAGGATTCAACCTATTTTTGCTGGCGGCGCTGGTTTTTGTTGCGGCCGCGCTGTATTCCTCCGTCGGCCACGGAGGAGCATCGGCGTACTTGGCCGTAATGGCGTTGTTGTCCGTTCCGGTCAACCAGGCCGCAACAGCCTCGCTCGTTTTGAATATATTGGTGGCGGGCGTGGCTGCCCTCACTTACATCAAATCCGGGAACTTGAAAGCATCGCTACTATTGCCCGTTCTGGCGGCATCGTTCCCCTTCGCATTAATCGGAGGATGGCTCGATGTTCAAACCGGCCATTTGGAGCTGCTTTTGGGGGCGGCGCTTGCTTTCGCCGCCTTTCGAATCGCCTTTCTCCATTATTTCGGTGGGGAAGACATATTGAAACCGGTGCGTTGGCCGGTTTTAACGGCGTCCGCGGGAGTTGTCGGCTTGATTTCGGGCATAATCGGCATAGGCGGAGGAATTTTTCTTAGTCCCCTGCTTGTTCTCACATGCTGGGCGCGGGTAAATCAGGCGGCGGCCATATCCTCCGTTTTCATCGTCGTCAATTCAATGGCGGGTTTGTTGGGGCGCGTATTCGCTTCCAGGCTTGATTTCGGCACATTTTGGCCGCTTCTTCCGTTTGCAATGCTGGGAGCGATTTTGGGAGCAAGATTCGGCGCAAAAGTGGCGGGTGTGAAAACCTTGCGGCTGTTGCTTGCCGCGGTAATGCTCGCATCGGCGGTTAAGCTTCTGCTTCCTTGAAAGTCGGGTAGGTTGTCGTTCGAAATCGTCAAGATGGCTGCAAAACGCCGGAGAGTGATCGGGGATGAAACTAATGACAGCCTTTCCCGGTTGTACAATAGCTTTGGCGGTCACAACTGGAGCGGAACTTTTCCCAATAATGTCTCATTCGGCTTTCCGCGCGATATTTGAGCTTTTTGTCTAAAAACATACCACCGATGAGCTTTTGAATGTGGCATATAGGTTGTTTCCGGCTTCGATTGCCAATTCATCAAATGCCCCATAGGTTATCAGCGCGCGCAATTCCAGCCTGCCGGCCCGAAGCTGCACGGCCACCAGTGTTCCCGTAGGAGACCATTCCGCAACCCTGCACGCGATTTGATTGCGAGCGCTCGATTCAAAGGGCACTCTCGACAGGATTATTTCTTCCGGCCTGATCCAGATATGGCTGAATGATACATTCCGCTTGCCGATATGAATTCGCAGTCCCGCCGCGAGGCAATATTCCTCATCGAGGCTTTCTACCGCTATCACATTGCGCATGCCGAGAAATTCCGCAACGGTTGGATCCTTCGGCGACCGGAACGCATCCGCAGGCGCGTCAACCGCGCGCAATTTGCCGTCCAGCAATACGCCGATTCTGTCTCCAAGCTCCATCGCCTCGTCCACGTCGTGCGTGACATGCAGGAACGTCCTGCCGGTGGTCAGGTGGATTTTTTTTAGTTCCCTGCGCAGCTCGCGCCGAAGGCGCATGTCCACCGCCGAAAGCGGCTCGTCCAAAAGCAGCAATTCCGGCGATACCGCGACAGCGCGCGCCAGCGCGACGCGCTGGGCTTCACCTCCCGAAAGTGTTCCGGGCATCCGTTCGAGAAGCGGCGCAATTCCCGCCAGTTCCGCAGCGTGCCTTGCGCGCTCGGCGATTTCATGCCTTCGCAGACCATTCGCCCTCGGCCCGAACTCGATGTTCGCCCGAACGCACATGTGCGGAAAAAGCGCGTAATCCTGATAGACGACGGCAAATCCGCGCGAATTCGGCGGAAGTCCGGTTACGTCAGTGCCTTTCCAAAGAATCCGTCCCGAGTCGGGAGGCAGCAGTCCCGCAATCGTTTCCAGCAACACCGATTTACCCACGCCGGACGGGCCGAGAAGCACGAAGTACTCCCCCTCCCCGACAGTCAGCGAGAAATCCCGCAGCTCGAACCCGCCGAGCCGCTTCGTTACATTCCGCAACTCCAGCGTCATCGCGGCTCGCCTCCATTGGCTCGGCCGATTGCGCGTAGAATCGCGAACACGGCCAGCGCCGCGACAACGAGCACTGCTGCCGCGCTGCGCGACGCGTTCAGCCCGAAGTCGCTGAAGCGCTGGAACACCAGCACCGGTGCGGTGGCAGGATGGTAAGCGATTATTATCACCGCGCCGAATTCGCTTATTCCGCGCCCCCACATCAAAGCCGCGCCGCCCAGAATCGAGCGCCACGCGAGGGGAAGGGAAATCGAGAAGAAAACTCGCGCAGGCGCCGCGCCGAGCGAGCGGGCCGCGTTCTCAAGCCGCACCGGAACGGCCTCGAATCCGGCTCGCGCCGCGTTCACCAGAAACGGGACGGAGACGAATGTCATCGCGAGCGCGATTCCCGCCTCGGTTCCGGCGAATTCGATACCCAGCGGCGCGGCGGCCTTTTGCGCCAGCGAATGCCTCCCCAGCACTCCAAGAAGCGCGATTCCCGCAGCGGAATGCGGAACCATGACGGGCAAATCAACGATGCCCTGTATAAGCGAGGAGCATCGGAAGCGCGAACGCGCGAGCACGTATGCAAGAGGAACTCCGAACAGAATGCCGAGAATTGCGGCCGCGGCCGCACACCTGAATGTCAGAGCGATGGAAGTCCAAAGCTCGCGGTCGCGGAAAATATCGGCAATCCCGCCCGCGGATATTCCCAATACAAGCCGGACAAGCGGCGCTGCGATGAATAAGATAAGCAGCGCGCCCGCGAATTCGACCGCAAGTTCAAATCCCGATATTTTGCGCAAGCCGATTGTCATTCTCGCCCTCCTATCCGCCAATCGGCGCTGTAAACGGCCAGCCTGCGGCCGCGCGCGAATCCGCAAAGTGCAATATTCGCAAGTGCCGCGATTTCAATGGCGCGGGACGTCGCGCACGACGGAGAGACGAGCAGGGGAACTCCAAGCCGCCAGCATTTTCCGACTATTTCGGAAGACAATCTCCCCGTCGTCACCGCGAACAGCGCCGAAGGATTTAGCTTGCAAAGCAGGCATGCTCCCGCGATCTTGTCGAATGCGTTGTGCCTGCCTACGTCGTCCGCACGCGCGACAAGCCGCCCGTCTGAATCGAACAGTGCGACGCTGTGCACCCCCCCCGTTTCCCGAAACAAGGCGGATTCCGCCCTCACTGTTTTCAGCGCATCGAGTATGTCGCTGGGCCGTACGCGTAAATCGGATACGAGCGCCGGCAATCCCGCTGTGGAAATCGCCTGCGGCTCGGCTCCGCAAGCGGTTCCCGGAGTTAAAGGCAGTCTGGCTTTGTAAAGGTATTCGTCGAATGTCTTCCCGTCGGTACTGACAAACGCGGCAGCCCCATCCCCTGCAATCTGCAAATCGGTCACATCTTCTGCTCGGGAAATCGCTCCGGAAGTATAAAGAAATCCGTAAACGAATTCCCTTTCCATGCCCGGAAGGATGCTTGCCGCCGCGTACTCCTCTCCGTTGAGCATGATGCGGAAAAGCCTTTCCACTATCACCCGCTCGTCGATGGCGATGGGCTGCGCCGAGTCGCCGAATCTGAGGGCAGGCAATGAAATAGTCGGATTTTCGCTTTCTTTGGTCATGTTCATTCGGCCGCGATGCAAAGCGGCTTCAGGGATTCAGGCAGCGCCTCGTACTGCGCGCACACTGCGGGCGAAATCGGCGGCTGCCCGCATTTTTCGATGATCGCCCCCCCTTCTGGCGACAGCAGGAATTCGAGATAAGCTGCGGCAGCCCTTGGATTTGAAGAGTTTTTGGGAATCGTCACGGCATAAACAATCGGCGCGCCGTAAAGAGTCGTGAATTCGCCCGGGGATTTTCCGACGACCTCGACGGAAGCGGATTTGTATTCCTGCGAGCGATCCACATCTCCCAGGTTCACCTCGCCGGGGAGATCGAGGTATTTAAGATTATGCTGGACGGCCACCGAGTAGTAAATGAAAAGGTAGTCGATCTCGCCGGATTCCAAGAGCGCAAGCAGGTCGGTCTCCTTGGGCCTTATGTATTTATCCCCGTCCTTTTTCGTGAGCGCGTCGGCGAGCCCCGGTTTCGCGTATAGCTTTTCCGCGAGCTGGAAAACCATGAGCGTGCGATATCCGCATGGATCGCGGTCCGGGTCGGCGCGGCCGAATTTTACTTCGTCCAAAAGTAGCAGCTCGTGCCAGTTGGTGGTCGTCAACTCCTGCGCGCGAAGCGATTTGTCGGTATAGGCGATAATTATCCTGTTTCGAGCGAATCTTATGTTGAACGATGCGTGATCGGGAATGAGCAGCTCGTCTATGACCTCGTAATCCGCGCAGGCGACTATGTCGCAGGTCTGTCCCAGATCGCTGACTTTGCGCGCGGTGTCGCGGCTTCCCGCTGCTTCGGCGAGCACCTTAACCTTTGGATGCTTCGCTTCGAACGCCTTCGAAACTTCGGCGAGCGGCACCGAGAGGCTTCCCGCATGAAAAATCGTTAATCTCCCGGAAAGCTCGTCAGCTGGCATCGCCGCTTGCGGTTGCTTGGGCGGGGGGGATTCCTTTTCTGGCGCGGGGCAAGACGTTGCAAGCGCCATCGCCGCCTGGAAAAGAAACGCCAACACAATACTTAAATTCCGGTTTACCATAAATGCACATCCTTTTACATCAACACTCGGCGTGTGTATCCACGCCGCGCACCATGAAAATCGCATGTTCGAGCGTGCAGAGAATTTCAGACGCGTACTCCGTCGCGGCGCGGGGGCTTCCGGGAATCGCGTAAAACAGGCGCGTGCCCGACGCTCCCGCGACGGCGCGGCTTAGCAGCGCGTTCGGATTGCCCGCGCCGAACTTCGCCCGCATCGCATCAACCACGCCGGTCATGGGCTTATCTATGAATTCAGCAACAACCTCTGGTGTTACATCTCGCGGGCCTATCCCGGTTCCGCCCACCGCGAATACGACGTCCGCACCAATGGAAATCGCCTCGTTCAGGGCCGCGCGGATATCCTTTGCGTCGTCGGGTACGACCCCGGCTGCAATATCGCATCGCCACCCAGCCACCTCGAAATGCTTCTTAAGCAACTCGCATACGGCAGGGCCGCTTTTGTCAACGTACTCGCCGCGCGATGCGCGGTCGCTTACCGTGATCACGGAAATGCGCAATCGCCGCGGCAGGTGAACGCCGCGGTCTCCCGCGCTGACGCGGCCTGTCCGCACAACGCGCGCGAACACACCATCATTGGGCATCACACACTTTCCTACATCGCGGAAAATCGCGCCCCCGCCGCCATGGCAGGGCTTTCCGATTTGCGTCACTTCCAGAAGCACGTCGCCGATTGAAATCTCGTCCAGCACGCGGACGTCTCCGAACAAAAACCCGCGCGTAGTCAGGTTTTCCGCGAACTCGCCGGGCGAGAACTCGCGCCCCTCTTCCCGCCCGAAGCGCTCGATGCTTTCGATCGCGAGCAGGCTGACCTGCCGCGCGCCCGCGCCCGCGTGCGCGTCGCCAACCACTCCGGCCGCGCCGATTTCGATTTCCCCTGCCGGATGCTTGCTTGTGCCCTTCTCGGTCGAGAGATTGACCGACAGTATTTCAAATTCACGCGATGTCATGCTTTGACTTCTCCACGAGCGAGATTTCGCCGATGCGCATGTTCTTGTCCGCGGCCTTGCACATGTCGTAGACGGTCAAAAGCGCGACGGCTGCGGCGGTCAGAGCTTCCATCTCCGCGCCCGTCCGATCCACGCATCGCACTTCGGTTTCCACCACCACTCCGTCAGATTCGGGCGACGCCTTCACCTTGACATCGGTCAGCCGAAGCGGATGGCAGAGCGGGATCAATTCAGACGCGCGCTTTGCGGCCTGAATTCCCGCGATTTCCGCGACACACAGCACGTCGCCCTTCTTGATTGCGTTTTCCGCGATGAGAGGAAGCGTCGAGGACGCAAGGCTTATTTTCCCCGTGGCGCGCGCGATCCTCAACTGGGGTTCCTTGCCGCTTACGTCCACCATCGCCGCCTTGCCGCCTTCGTCCACGTGCGAAAGTTTTGTCATCTTAGCCTCCGATCATGCTCATCGACGCGGTGACGCACCTGCGCCCCGATTCCGGCTTGCCCTCGATCGCGCGCATAATCGCCTCGCGCGCGCCCAGTGATTTTGCATCGAACGTGACGTCCGAAAAAAGGCAGGAGCGCACCGTGCCGTCCGGCCCGAGGCGCAGCCTGCTGCAAGTTCTGCAGTCGCCTCCGGAGCCGCCTTCGACCTTCGAAAATTCACCCGCTTCAAGGTTCATCCTTTTGATGAAGCGAACTTCCAGACCGCGGTCGTACGCGTATCTCGCGACCGCGCGCGCGTCCTCCTCGTAAGGCGAGCTTTGAACGACGCAGTTGATTTTCACAGGCGAAAGACCCGCATCTAGCGCCGCGTCGATTCCTTCCAAAACCGCACGGACGTCGCCTCCGCGCGTCAAGTGCGAAAAGCGCTCCGGGTCGACAGCGTCCAGGCTCACGTTCACGCGCATCAATCCTGCGCGCGCGAGATCGCGCGCGTATCGCGCAAGCAGAACGCCATTCGTCGTCATAGATAGATCGCGAATTCCGGTAATGCCTGCGAGCATCGAGACAAGCGCTGCGATTCCTGACCTTACAAGCGGTTCACCCCCCGTCAGTCGAACTTTGTGGAATCCCAAGTCCGCGGCGGAGCGCGCGAATTCCGCGATTTCTTCGAGCGAAAGCATCGCTTTACGCGGCATGAGAGGAACGCCCTCCTCCGGCATGCAATACCGGCAGCGCAGGTTGCAGCGGTCGGTGACCGAAATCCTCAAGTAGTAAATTTCGCGGCCGAAGCTATCGAGCATTACATCCCCCTCCCGCGGAAAATATAAAAATCCGCGAGGTCGCCCGCCTCAATCGGTCGTGAGCCGGACGGAATGAACACGAAACCGTCGGCCTTCGCGACCGCGCCTATGTGGGCGGAGCCGTGATAAGGCAGCGGCGCGACCGCGCCGGTGTCATCAATGCAGGCCGGAAGGAACGCGGCTCGCGACGCGGACGCGCCCGCGATCCGCGCGGCGGCAGGGACGCGCATCCGCGATTCGCGGTGAGGGATTCCGAGCATCCGCGCGGCTGCGCGCAACGCCATGAGTTGGAACATCAGATAAACAGCGACGGGGTTTCCCGGCAGGCCGAAAATGGCTTTTCCTTCACATGCCGCAAACGTCGTAGGCTTGCCCGGCTTCACGGCTACCCTTCTGAAGTGTCTTTGCAGCCCCAGACTTTCCATCGCCGCGGGTACAAAATCGCGTTCGCCCGCGGATACCCCGCCGGAAATAAGAATGATGTCCGCGCATTCCATCCCGCGCCCGATCGCTTCCCGCGTGTCGCGTTCGTCATCCCGAACGCTCTCGTCAAGTGCAACGGCGATGCCGTTTTCCCGGCACAGCGCCGCGAGCATTGAACCGTTCGTATTCATTATCCTCCCGGGGCGCAGGCTTGCCGGATCATCCGCGATTTCATCTCCGGTCGAAACGATTGCCGCGCGTAACGGCTTAAACACTTCCGCCTCGGTTATTCCGCATCCGGTCAGGTGCGCGATAACCGCCGCGTCGAGCCTTTGCCCGGCTTTTGCCACAACGTCCCCGGCGCGAGCATCCTCGCCCTTTGCGCAAATGTTTCGCGATTCGCCGAATTCCATGCGTTCAATATGAACGATTTCGTCAAGCCTGGCCGCGTCCTCGACCATCACCACCCGCCGCGTCCCCGGCGGCGCGGGCGCGCCGGTCATGACAAGCGCGGCGCAATCCGCGTCGAGGCAATACGAAGGCTCCTCCCCGGCATACATTGTTTTCAAAAGGCGGTATTCACCTCGTTCTCCGTCGTCCGGAATCGCGTAGCCGTCCACCGCGGACTTGTCAAACGGAGGTACGTCGAGCGCCGAAACAGCATCGGACGCAAGAATTCTTCCGAACGCCGATGGCAGATTCAGACGTTCGATTTGCCGCGGTCTCGCGGGCGTTCGCTCATCAATAATCCGGAGCGCTTTATCGAGCGGAACAATAGTGTCAGCCATCCGAATCCCTCTCTTCAGCGAGATAGAGACTCGCGAATTCCCGGTCGGCGTAATCCGCTACGCGCTCCGATAGCAGCCGGAATCTCGCGAGCACACGCTTTGCATCAACGGTGATTGACGAACGCCCTCCGCCAGGCCCGCCGGAACTCGCGGTCACGAGCGCGATTCCGAAGTGCTTTTCCGCGTTTCGAATCGCTCCCCATGCATGCCTGTACGAAACATTGTTTCGCATCGCTGCCGCCTTGAGCGATCCCAGATGCTCGATATCAGTCAAAAGGTCTGCCAGACCCGGCCCGAAAACGTGCTCCATTTCCCGGTTGACCAGCCATACTTTGCTGTGCACGGCCACCGCCGTGCGTTCCAGCCAGCGTTTCTGGGCAAGCAACTCGGCCAGCACAGCGTCCACGATGGGACCATCGTCGAGCTTCGCGGAAAGCACAGCGCGCCACGAATCGGCAGCCCCTCCCGCAACAACGCGGATATCCGCTCGAGTGAAAAGTTCGAAGGCGTCCAGCCTAGGCTCCCCCGGCCCGCCGTTGTCCCCGACAAAAATCCTCAAGCACGCGGCTTCCGGAAAAAGCGTCAAGTTGGTTTCGACCACGACATGCGAAAGCGCGGTTGTGCATTGCTCAATGAATCTAAGCAAATCCTCCGGCTGGGTGAAGTAATTGCGCGATTTTCCTGCGGCACGCGCGCCGTGCCCCAGCTTCGCGTAAGCAGAGTCCGGCAATACCGCGCAAAGCCGCTTGGCGAGATGCGTTTTGCCGACTTTTCTGTGCGCGCCGCTTATCATCCACAGAAGCATCAGAAACACCCCAGCTCGCAATCCCTGACCTTAATGTCGAGATGGTTCAACAGTTTCCCCATCTCGCCGCGGCCGATTCCGATCCTTTCGGCAAGCGCGCGGGCGGTGGCGCACTTGACGAACCCGCCTTCGAACAGCGAATCGAGCGTAGACTCCTTCCGTCCGTTCGCGGCCAGCGCCGCGACCGCCGCTTTGCCTGGAGGCGCGACGCGCAGCTCAATCTGCTCAGCCGCTGCGAAAGCGGCAATCTTCGCCGATAATTCGCCCGATGCCGAAATTAATCCCGCCATTTAAGATTGCTCCTTTCAAACTTGATTGCACGAAATAGACCGAATACTCTTCGGGAGTATCCTCTTCCGCCTACGCGCGATGCCCCTGAATTCAACATGCCGCGCGCCCGCCCGCGTCCAAATGTCAATCGCGGAGCGCAGGTTTTCCGCAGGCGCCGATTCGACTTCGCACATCGCGTCGATATGTACAACTGAACATAACGGAAGACAAAATAAGCGGCCCGTCTGCGGACGCCGCCCATCCTGAATCCCAGTCCTCCTGCAATAATGGCGCCGGAGATGCGCGTCATGTCACTCCCCTCCCGATACATGCCGCGCGGGAAAAGCCGCGGCGAGAGGTTGGTTGCGCCTAAGTCCTTCCTTTTCGGCAAGCAGGTCAAGATAAAGCGTGGCTGTTTCCTCGACGAACGGCAGAACGGTTTCGCCTTCCGGAAGCCGCCTTTCGTCGATCGTCTTAATGTAGAGCTCGCACTTTGCGCAGCTCTCGGCGAACCGCGGGCTTTCCCTTGATACGAAAAGCACTTTCAACGCAGCTGGATCGTCGTTGCCGCAATCCGGGCAGACGAGCCGCGGATGCTCCCAGTCCGCTCCGCATAGCGAGCAATATAGAACGCGCTTGCCGTCCCCCCGACGCAGCTTTGCCAGCGCGGGGCCGGAACCGCAACGAGGGCATCTTCCCGCGGATGCAGCCTTGCCGTTGGGAACCATTGCGACCGCAAACGGGGAGGCCAAAAGATGTGCGACAAATGCGAGAGCGGGTTCCGGAATTCCGATTTTTTCCGCGAGACGAGCGATTAATCCATCTTCCGCGCCGATAATTCCGCGCGCGGCAGCATCCTCAAGCAACGAGCGATCCTGCGCGGCAGCCTTTGCGATTTTGCGCAATTCCGCACTCTCCCCTCCGCAGGCGTTGGACGCAGACCGGATCGCATCGAAGTACTCTGCAACCAATTCTATATCGATCGAAGGCGGATCGCGGCCGCGGAGCTTTTCAAGCACATCGGCCTGCGCTCGCGCGACCGCGATCCTGAACGCGACGTAATCGTCAGCGACGTACTCCAGTCCCGCCAGCGCTTCGAGCTTTTCGACAAGCCCGGCAAGAGCGGCGTGATATTTGCCTGCAAGCGCTGCATCCTCGTCAGACATGCTTTATCGCGCTCCGATGCTACTGCTTCTTTCCTTCCGGCTCGATCCGCTCGAACACGGGGAAAGTCTTGACCGCGATGTTGTAAAAGAAAATCACCGCGGCGATGATTCCGGCCGTGATCAGTATCTCCATGAGGCTGGGGAAATAGCCTCCTCGGACCGCTCCCGCGGGAAGGCCCATTCCGCCCAGTACCACGTTGAACCGGTTGAAAATCACGCCGAAAATAACGAGCGAGGCTGCAGTGAACAACAGCCAGGTGCTTTTGCGCGTAACTTCGCTCGAAAGCATTATTGCCGGAATAAGCACTCCGGCAAGCAGCTCGAGGAAGAACAGGAGCCCTTTTGCGGAAAGCAAGTCGGCCGCGACTCCGCCCTGCATTGTTGCGTCGATAATCCGGACGACCAGGTAAATCCATAGTACCCAGGCGCACATTCTGCCCAGTCCCGCAAGAGGCTCCTTTTCCACCGGCCTTCCGAATGCCTTCGCGGCGAGCGTTCCCTCGAAAATGACCATCGCGAAGCCGACTGCTACGGCCGTGAGGAAGAAATTCACCGGAAGCATGGGCGACCACCAAAGCTTGGAAAGCCTGTCCTGCATAAGAAGGAACAACGTGCCAAGCGATGACTGGTGCGCGGTGGAGAAAAGAACGCCCGCTATTATCAAAATCACGGGTGTTCCCGGTCTTGACGTCGCCGCCGCGGGCAGCGCGATAGCGATCGCCGTCAATACAACGAGTGCGATCGCAGTCCAAATCACGCTGTGCGACATTATGTAGGTGAAAAAGGACAAAGCCAGCACCGTGTATACCGGAACCAGCTTGGCCCAAAGCGAGTGCGCAGCCTTCCATCCGAATTTTTCGAATACGGGCGGAGCGAACTCAAGCACCAGCACGGACAGATATAGCATTACGCACCACGCCACCTCGAACATCGCGGAGTGCTCCGGCCAGTATATGATCGGGTGCCAGATGTTCCACGGAAGCCCCAGGTCCGCCAAAAGCGCGATCGCGACGAACACGTAGCCCAACAGCGCGGTCAACACCGCGGGCCGCACGAGGGCATGGTATTTTTCGCCGCCGAAAAGATATGCCACAGCCGCTGTCGTAAAACCGCCGGCCGCCAGCGCGACTCCGCAGAGGACGTCGAAAGCGATCCAGATTCCCCAAGGATGATCGTCCGTAAGATTCGTCGCGGCACCCAGACCCGCGGCGAAACGGTAAACGGCGGACAAAAGTCCAAGCCCCATGAGAACCATCAAGAGCATGGTTCCCTTCGTAATGTAGCCGCGGTTTACGGATTCGTACTTTTCCGCGTTCATGCCGATTCCCCCTTTCTGGCGTCCCCGTTTCTATGCTTGGCGGCTATGCGCCTCTGAACTACCCAGTAAATCCCGGCCAGCACCGCGCCGCCGCCGGCGACCAGCACGGGAACCGATTCGAGGGCGGTCTCCGTGTAGGACGGATACGGGCGCTCGCCGACGTTTTCTGGAAATCCGAGATCTCCGAACGGAACGCCGGAAATGTACATCCAGCTCGTGCCGCCGGCCTCACGCTCGCCGTAAATGTGGTTGATGTACTTTGATGGATTGGCGGCAATCCTGCTTCTGGCTTCCGCGATCAACTCGTCTCGATCTCCGAATTTCAGAGCGCCGCTGCTGCATGTTTTTATGCAGATTGGTTGGCCGAGGCAAAGCTTGTACCGAAGGATTTCCTCTTCGGACATCGCCCGGCCGTTGAGGTTTTCGTCGAACCATTCGCCGCCGATTCGATTCGCGCAGAACTTGCACTTCTTAATGTACGGGACGGCCTTCGACCATTCGTACGTCGGAACTCCGAAAGGACAGGCCATCATGCAGTATCGGCAGCCCATGCACTTTTCCGGCTCGTAAACGACCGGGCCTTCGGGCATTTTTTTAAGCGCGCCAACGGGGCAGGCCGATACGCACGCCGGCTCCAGGCAGTGCATACACTGGCGCTTCGCGAACACCCATTTGAGGTCGGAGCCCTTGGATATCTCCGTGTATCCAACCAGGGTGTAGGTGTTTGCCGAAAGGCGCGGCGGATTCTGATATCCGCCGGTTCCGGCGAAGAATTTCGTTTTTTCCGCAGGGAGGTCGTTCCATTGCTTGCATGCAACCTGGCATCCGCGGCAGCCCATGCAAACGGTCAGGTCAACCAAACATGCTCGACTCATCGCGCACCTCCTTTCGCTCGGCGCGATTGCGGCGCAGATAAGGGCGAAATCGCTACCAGCATAGCTGTCCCCCCTTCTCGATGCTGCACAGGAAAGCCTTGTATTCCGGTATCTGCGAGTTCGGGTCGCCCACATGGGGCGTAAGCTCGTTGGCGCTCGCGCCGCAGGTATAGCCCGTGTATCCGAAGTGCCAAATCAGGCCTACTTGGTGGACGGTCTTTTCCTTAAGCTTGAACGGCCTTAGCCGCTTCGTGACGAGCGCCCGGATGGTAATGCCTTCCGGTGCCCTGGCGGATTTGATTGTCACCACGTCCCCGTGTGCGATGCCTTTTTCGCTTGCAAGCTCCTCGCTTATCATAACGAAAGGCTCCGGTACGAGCTCCGCAAGCCAGGGCAGATTGCGCGTCATAGCGCCCGCCTGCCAGTGCTCGGTGCTGCGGAACGTGGTCGCGACTATCGGGTAGTTTTCGGGAGTGCCCACTTCTTCCCGGCGCCATATCTTGACGATGGGATTGTTCTGCTGCGGTGAGAAGATATTTTCCACCGGGCTTTCGATGGGCTCGTAATGCTCCGGAAGCGGCCCGTCAGCAAGGTCGGCGAACAGGCACGCATGTCCTTCCGCGGCCATTATGAAAGAGTACTTGCCTTCGGGATTGGGAGTGCCGTCCTGTTTCGCGAGAGGCGGCCATGGACCGTCGGGCACGTCGCCCTTCCACTTGTTCTCCGCCCAGTCGAACCAAACCACCTTGCGCTTCGGATCGTACGGCTCGCCTTTCGCGTTGCAGCTGGCGCGATTGTAGATGATCCGACGGTTGACCGGCCAGCACCAGGACCAGTTGGGATTTAGGCCGATGGGGTCGTCCTCCGGTTTTGAAGCTTCCCGCCTAGCCATCTGGTTTCCGTCGTTCGTGTAGCTTCCGCAGTAAATCCAGTTGCCGCAGGCAGTGGAACCGTCGTCTTTCAGAAAAGCGAATCCCGGAACCAGGTCGCCCTTCTTGAAGCTTTTCTTCTTGTCGGGAAAATCACAATCCTTCAGGAAGTAACCGTTTATCTCCTTTGCGACGGCATGAGGATCCGGCTCTTCGCCGTCGCCGAAATTCCAGTTTAGATTCCGGATCGGCTCCGGGAAAACTCCTTCCTTTGCGTAAAGCTTTTTAAGCTCCAGCACTATGCGGTTGAGAATCCAAAGATCGCTTTTTGCATCTCCGGGAGCGTCAACCGCGGCGTACCGCCACTGCGCCCATCTTCCCGAGTTGGTTATGCTGCCTTCCTTCTCGACCGAAGATGCTGCCGGAAGCAGAAATACTTCCGTTTGAACTTCGGAAGGATCCGGGCTGTTGGGCTGTCCCTTCGATTTGCGATCCCAGAAGCATGCCGTCTCTGTTTCCCAAAGGTCCACGGCAACCAGCCAATCCAGCTTGTCGAGCGCAACGCGCTCAACGCGCGCGTTCGGGCCGCCGACCGCGGGATTCTGCCCAAGCGTTATCAGTCCTTTGATTTTGCCTTCGGCCATCGCCTCGAACAGCGCTATGTGGGTGCAGTCGCCTCCCGATTTTGGAAGGTACTGGTAGCAGTAGTCGTTTTCGGGAACCGCCTTTTCGCCGTAATACGACTTGAGCAGGCTGATTATGTACTTGGGATAGTTGCTCCACCAGTTCGCGCTTTTCGGATCCTTTGTTTTGGGCGTCCACTTTTCGAGGTACGCGGCCAAGTCCGTGTTGTCAGCCGCGGGGCACTTCAAATAGCCGGTCAGGTTGGTGGAAAGCAAGCCATGGTCGGTCGAGCCTTGGACGTTCGACTCCCCGCGAAGCGCGTTGATGCCGCCGCCTGCGACGCCCATGTTTCCGAGCAGAATTTGAAGGATCGAGTACGAGCGGATGTTTTGCGCGCCGTGCGTGCTTTGCGTCGTGCCCATCGCGTAAAGGATTGTCCCGGCCTTGTCTGGCAGGTGGGTGGCGCAGAAGGCTTCCGCCACTTCTTTGAGTTTTTCGGCCGGAGTTCCGGTAACGGCGGATACCGCGTCGAATGTGTATCGCGCGAAGTGCCGTTTGAGGAGTTGGTAAACGCAGTTCGGATCCTGCAACGTAGGATCCTTTTTAATTATGCCTGCGTCGTCCTTCTGGAACCCCCACTTTTCCTTCGTGTACTTGCCGTCCTTGATCTCTCCGAACAGCCCGTCCTTGAATTCGAATTCGGGATTGACCAGGAAGCTCGCGTTCGTGTGGAGGACCACGTACTCGCGATGGATGAGGTCATTCTCAAGCGCGTAGTTGATGATCGAGCCGATGAACGCGATGTCGGTTCCGGAGCGCATCGGCGCGTAGATGTCCGCCTGGAATGCGGTGCGCGTGTATCTCGGATCTACGCAGATCAACTTCGCGCCCTTTTCTTTGGCGCGGTTGATCCACTTGAACGAAATCGGATGGTTTGCCGCAGCGTTTGAGCCGATTACCATTACGCAGTCGGAGTTGCCGATGTCGATCCAGTGCTGGGTCATCGCTCCCCTTCCGAATGTGGCGGCCAAACTGGCCACCGTGGGGGAGTGTCATATGCGCGCCTGGTGTTCCAGGTACACGACACCAAGCGAACGTGCGAACTTGCTGTAGGCGTAGCATTCCTCGTTGTCCAGGGCTGCACCGCCGAGGCACGCGATACCTTCGGTTCGGTTGACCACCTGGCCCTTCGCGTCCGTTGCGATGAATGTGGCGTCCCGGGTTGTTTTGATGTTCTCGGCGATTTTTGCAATCGCCCAGTCCCAGTCCTTCTCCTCCCAGCTGGACGCGCCGGGCGCGCGGTACTTTACTTTGCTAAGCCGCCTGTCGCTGTTCGCCACCTGGAACAGCGCGCTTCCCTTGCTGCAAAGCGCTCCGAGATTGATCGGGTGGTCGGGATCGCCTTCGATGCTTATGACCTTTCCGCCCGATTCCGAAACGATCGCCCCGCAGCCCACGCCGCAGTACGGGCAAATCGTGGTAGACATCTTTCCGGACTTGGCCGGCGTGACCTGGGCGTAGGCCTTTGTCTTTGCGAGATCGAATCCGAACGCGCAAAGCAGCCCTCCCAAGCCGGAGTACTTGATGAATCTTCTACGATCGAGGCTCAACTGATCACCCCCTTCGGACGACAGTCCTCGATACCCGAAATGAATATGAACAAGTGAAGGAGATTACAAATCCCCAAATAGATTATTTCACATACAGCCTCAAAAGTCAAGTATTTCCCATGATCTTTGCTTGCGCAATACGTATCAAACTTCACTCTGTGTGGGGAAAGTAAAGGCCAAATGCGAGTAAAATAGTATTTAATATACGATTTACCGTAATACGAACCAGGTGAATTAAGCTCATAAATTGGCGGCTCCAGCGGACAACTTCAGATGCCGCCAAATCGCCGTATTGTGAACATATGTTTCATTTGTCACAAGCAACCGCTTACTCAGCCAATTTCATTCGATGAAAAATAAGGAATATAAAGAAATATTTCACATACATCCCCAAGCCATTTATTGGCAGTTCACATTGTGAAGAAAGTGTTAATGCTGAAAGAAGGAAGTCCAGGGGCAGAATCACTGAAATTCGCGAATACCGGCAACTATCATAAGGTTTGCGGGGGGCCGAATATTTGGGCAAATTGGACTCAAGCTGCCTTAAGCTTAATATCCCAAGCTTCCTCCACCAAACCATCAACCGCCTTTCAAACTCTTCATAAATCAGTTGACGACAATAGCCTTCAATCCCGCAATCCGCAAAACGCTGCCGGAGCTTGGCATCGAACTGGTGGACATGCACGGCGCGTCTTGCTGCCCGGACCCGATTTATTTCAAGTCCAAGGACAAGCTTGCTTGGCTGTCGGTCGCGGCGCGCAACCTTTCGCTCGCGGAGGAGCTGGGATTGGATATTGCAACAAACTGCAGCGGCTGCACCGCGACGTTGTCCGAAGCGCGGCACCTTCTGGAAAACCCGGAGTTGCGCGAAAAGGTAAACGCCAGGCTGGCCAAAATCGGACGCACTTACCGCGGCACTACGCGCGTTCGGCACGTGATTGCGCTCGTTCGCGACGAGGCGGGGCCGGAAGCGGTGAAGCTCACGGTCAAAAGGCCCCTCGACGGGCTGCGAGTCGCGATCCACTACGGATGCCATCTTCTTAAACCGAGCAAAATCATGAATGTGGACGATCCGAACGATCCGCATGTGTTGGAGGATTGCGTCGCCGCGCTAGGCGCGACTCCGGTTCGGCATTCGAACTGGTATCTGTGTTGCGGCAAGGCATGCCAGGACGAGGCTCCTCCCCTCGAAATGATGCGCGATCTGCTTTCGACAGTGAACGAGGCGGCCGCGGATATCCTTTGCTTGATTTGCCCCACATGCTTTTCGCAGTTCGATGCGGGACAACTGAAAATAGGAAAAAAGTTCGGGGAGGAATTTAGTAATCCGCCGGTTTATTACTTCCAGCTTCTCGCGTACGCGCAGGGAGCGCCCTATGAATCCTTGGGATTCGACCGCCACAGGCTTAAACCCGAGAGCCTGCGGTCGTACAGCGCGTGATGGATTGCAGGCGCGTACAGAGCGGGAAGCTCCTCGCCATTTGGAAATGCAAATATCTTTGCTTTTATTTCCGCACAGAAGTCCGTATGGCCGCGAGGAAATGTTGTCTTGGCCGCCGATGCCGGCTTTCGGCTGATTCCTTTTGAGTCTTAATCCCTAACGGGCTTGCGAAGGGAATTTGCTGCGCATGCCTTGATTAGTCCGTCGAACAGCGGATGAGGACGCGTCGGCCTGCTTTTGAACTCCGGATGCGCCTGGGTTGCGATGAAGAACGGATGCGACGGAATCTCAATCATTTCCACAAGGCTGCCGTCCGGGGACAGCGCGCTGATGGACATTCCGGCCTTCTCCAGCGCTTCCCTGTAAGCGTTGTTCACTTCCCAGCGGTGCCGGTGCCTTTCCACAATCCTTTCGCGGCCGTACAGCTTGTAAGCCAGCGTTCCGGGCCGCGTCACGGCGGTGTAATCTCCCAGGCGCATCGTGCCGCCCAGGTCTTTTACCTTAAGTTGCTCGCTCATCTTGGCGATAACGGGATTCTTGCATTTGGGTTTGTATTCGGTTGAATTCGCGTCTGGAAGTTTCAGCACGTTGCGGGCAAACTCGACTACTGCGCATTGCAGCCCGAAGCATATTCCAAGGAAAGGCATTCCGGTTTCCCGCGCGTATCGAATGGCTTCGATCTTGCCGTCCATCCCGCGGCTGCCGAAACCGTACGGAATCAGCAAACCGTCGCAACCTGCCAGTTTTTTCTTGACGTTTTCGCGGGTTACCTGCTCGGCGTTCACATATTCTATTTCCAGCTCCTGGCAGTTGTTGTATGCGCCATGCTTCAAGCTTTCGTTGATTGATAGGTATGCGTCTTGCAACGCCACGTATTTGCCGACCAGCGCAATCTTGACTTTCCCAACTGGATGCGTCCGGTTGTGACGGAGCTTCCACCATTTCGTCAGGTCAGGTTCGTTGAATCCAAGCCCCAGCTTGCTGCAGACGAGCTGATCCAGCTTCTCGTCTTTCAGCATCAGCGGAACGTCGTAAATGCTTTCCGCGTCGCAGCCTTGGATAACCGCTTCCGGCTCTATGTCGCAGAAAAGACTGATTTTCGCTTTGAGCGCTTCGTCCATCGGTTGATGGGTGCGGCAGATGATGATGTCGGGCTGGATGCCGATGCTGCGGAGCTCTTTTACGCTGTGCTGTGTGAGTTTTGTTTTCAATTCCCCGCCTGGGAATAGGTAAGGAATGAGCGTGACATGGATGTTTATCGCGCTTTCGCCGCCGCGCCGCACCTCGTTTCGGAACTGGCGGATTGCTTCCAGAAACGGCAGGCTTTCGATGTCGCCCACCGTGCCGCCGATTTCCACTATCACGACGTTCGCGCGGTGCTGCGCGGTGACGAGCCTGATTCTGCGCTTGATCTCGTCCGTTACGTGCGGAATCACCTGGATCGTGCTTCCCAGGTGCTCCTGGCCGCGCCTTTCGGACGCGATTACAGAGCTGTAAACCTGCCCGGTCGTAACGTTCGAAAGCCGCGTAAGCTCGGTGTCGATGAACCTCTCGTAATGTCCCAGATCGAGGTCGGTTTCCGCGCCGTCGCGCGTGACGAAAACCTCGCCGTGTTGCAGCGGATTCATCGTTCCGGCGTCCACGTTAAGGTACGGGTCAATCTTCATCACGGCAACCTTGTATCCCATCGCCTTCAGCATCGTGCCTATTGACGCGCTGGCGATGCCCTTGCCGATCGAGGACACGTTGCCGCCCGTTACAAATATGTACTTGGACATTCAAATCCGCCGGAATCACGCTTTCCGGCGGCTTTCCTCCTCGCGCACCTTAATAAGCCAATTCAGCAGAGATGGCAAGTCCGGCGCGAACAAATCCGGCTCAATCCCGCATTCCGGATCGTTGCCGCCCGCCATTTGCACTCCTGTTCCCACAAGGCAAGTCCACGCTCCGGCGTTTTTGCCGCAGGCGATGTCGGTCTCAACGCGGTCGCCGACCATCAGCGTTTCGTTTGGAAATGCTCCGCAGCCCCGCATCGCCGCCAGCAGAAGTCCGGGCTCCGGCTTGCCGTGGGTTTCCGGCTTGACGCCTGTAATCCGAGAAAGCATGTCCGCTATCGCGCCGTTTCCGGGCCAAAGGTAAATGCCTCCTACGGGAAAGGCGAAATCCGAATTCGTTGAAATGAAATCCGCGCCGTTTTTAATCGCGACAGCCGCATGACAGATTCCTGCGTACCGAAGATCGCGGTCGTACCCGACTATCAGCGCATCGTATTTGTATTCCTCGAGCTCGCGGCTTCGCAGTTCCTCAAGCGACTGAACCACCGGAACAGCATTGGCTCCGCCTTCCTGCACTGCTTCGAGCAGGTCGCCGCTTCCTAAGACTAGTACGTCCTTTCCGCGATAACGCTTGGCTGCTATTTCGGTGGCCAGATGATTCGTCGTGTAGAAATCGTCCGCCGACATCGGAATTCCGAGCCTTGCGGCTTTTTCTCCCAGGTTAGCCCTGCCGCGGCTCGAATTGTTCGTTACGCCGCACGCGCGAATCCCGTTCTTTCGGCACCATAAAACAAGTTCGTTCGCACCGGGCAGCGGCGATTCCCCGACCCAGATCACGCCGTCGCAATCAAGCGCGATCAACTTGAGTTTCGCCATTGCGGCGGCAAGTATTCTTTGATCGACGCTTGGCGAAATTCTGATTCCGCCTGCCGTGTCCGGGGATGAAACTCCCGCGGATGCAATCTGCGTCCGCGGAGCGCCTGTCACTTACACGAGCCCCTTCACGCTTTCCCAGTCGTCAAGGAAGCGTTTGAGTCCGATGTCCGTCAGCGGATGTTTGAATAGTTGCTCGAACACTTTGTAGGGCAGGGTTGCTACATCCGCGCCCAACATCAGAGCCTGCTTCACGTGAATCGGATGCCGGAGGCTGGCGGCGAGCACTTCGCAGCGGTCGATTCCGTAATTCTGGAAAACCGTGATTATTTCTTCAAGCAGCGCCATTCCGTCCTGGCCCGCGTCGTCAAGCCGTCCTATGAACGGGCTGACGTACTTCGCCCCGGCCTTCGCGGCAAGCAGCGCCTGGTTGACGCTGAATATCAGGGTCACGTTGGTGTCGATATCATGTTTGGACAACCGCTGGACGGCTTTCATTCCTTCGGGCGTCATCGGTATTTTGACGACGATGTTCTTGGCCCACTCGCTGATTTCGCGGGCTTCGTTCACCATTTCGTCCGCCGTCAGACCGGTTACTTCCGCGTTTACCGGGCCGTCCACGATCTCGCAGATTTCGATTATCCGGTCCTTGAATTTGACTTTTTCCTTGGCGACAAGCGTGGGGTTCGTGGTGATTCCGTCCACGAGGCCCATTTCCACGCCCTGCCGGATCTCGTCAATATTGGCCGTATCCAGAAAAATCTTCAACGCGCATCATCCTTTGAGCCGGAAACCGCCGCCCGGCGGGGGCATTATACCAAAGCCGGTTGTCCGGCGGATTTAATTCCGGAATCTCGATGCGGCATTTCTGTGATAATCTTTTTCCGCCGATGGCTGGGGAATACCGGCCGGACGGGAGGCGGCTTATGAATGATCCACAGATTACGCCGATTCTGGACGAGGCATGCGAGCAGTTCGGAGACGGCAGGATAGATTTCGACGCGATACTTGAGGCGGTCTGCGCACCGGGCGACGTGCCCGGCAATCCAGCGGGAAAGAACTTCCGCGGCCATCCGCGGCCTTCCCGCAGCTCGGTCCACGAGTGCGTGGAGATGCTCCGAAGCGTGCTCTTTCCCGGTTATTTTGGATACGGCCAGCTGACAGAGCGCACAATCCGCGCGTACGTATTGACGACGCTCGACCGTGCTCTTCGCCTTTTGCAAGAGCAAGTAATGCGTGCGCTCTGTTTCGAGTGCGAAAAGGACTTTGCAACCTGCGGCAAGTGCGTCCCGGATTCGCGCGATATGGTGGTGGCTTTCGCCAACCGGCTGCCCGAAGTGCGACGGATTCTTTCCACGGACGCGCAGGCCAGCTACGATTACGATCCGGCGACGACGATTCGCGACGAGCCGGTGTTCTGCTATCCGGGGATGTTCGCGGTCACGAACTACAGGATGGCGCACGAGCTCGCGGTGCTCGGCGTGCCGCTGATTCCGCGGATCATGACCGAGTACGCGCACGACATTACAGGAATTGATATCCATCCGGCCGCCGAGATCGGCGAGAGCTTTTTCATAGACCACGGAACCGGAGTCGTGATAGGCGCGACCTGCATAATCGGCAACCGCGTCCGGCTATACCAGGGCGTGACGCTGGGGGTAAAGAACTTCGAGCTGGACGAGCGCGGATTTCCGGTGAAAGGCGTTCCGCGCCATCCCATATTGGAAGACGACGTCGTAATTTATTCGAACACTTCAGTACTGGGCCGAATCCGGATTGGTAAGGGCTCGGTCGTCGCTGCGAACGTCCGGTTGACGACGGACGTCCCGCCGGGAAGCATCGTGTATCCCGCGGCCGTGAGAGTCAAAGTCGTGGATCCCAAAACCGGACTGCCCGCCGGCGTTGCCGGGGAAAGCGACGGCTAGCAAAACGGAGCCGCGCATCGTTCCTGGCAGTGATTGGCGGCGGACTATGTCCGCCTGCAATGCAAATGTCCGACAAACGAACAGCCGAGTTGCATCGGAAGATGAAATCCGCGGGCGATCCCGCGGACGCCGCGGCGCAGAAAGCGTATCACAAATCGCCGCTGAAATTTCACGGGCTGAAGGCGGACGTGCAGCGCGCGATCCTTCGGGAGGTATTTCCGAAAAAGCCCGCAATCCCGCGCGCGGAGCTTGAGCCTGTCATCCGCGAGCTCTGGACATCGGACTGGTTCGACGAACGCATCGCGGCGCTGTCGCTCCTGGACCGGATCGCGGGAGAACTGGAGGTTGGCGACCTGCCGTGGATAAAGGAGATGGCGAGCTTATGTGACGGATGGGCGCTTCTCGACACGCTGGCTTTCACAGCGCTCGGCCCGATGGGGATGCGGCTGGGCGAGCCGGTCTACCGCGTCGTGCGCAAATGGTCGGATGACGATTGGATGTGGACGCGAAGGGCGGCGATTCTGATTCACGCGCTTCCGGCCAGGCGCGGGATGCTCAATCACGAATACAGCTGGCCGACCTGGGAGGAGCGGCTGTTCGAAAAGGAGTTTTTCATCCGCAAGGCTATCGGCTGGGCGCTACGCGAAAGCTGCAAGCACTATCCGCGGGAGGTGTGCGATTTTCTTTTGCGCGTCGGCGACAGGGCGAGCGGCCTTACAAGAAGGGAAGGGGCTAGAACGCTGCCGGAAAAAATGCGCATTCGTATTTTGGGCAAATAGTGTAATTATCGATTTGTATGGGAGTGCACCGGCTTGCCGGTGTCCAAATACGGCGGCGGCAGGCTGCCGCACTTCCATACTCACGCCAAATCCGTCTCCGGGATGTCGGTTATCCCAAGCGCCCTGACCATCCCGACGATCTGGCCCTTGTGGTGGAATTCATGCGAAAACACATGGTTGAGCACCAGCCACGGCTTCATGATTTCCCGCGCATCCGGCTGCCACGGGAACGAGCATTCGATATCGGCCCAAAGATCCGTCTCGGCCGCGTACCTGGCCGTATCGGCGGCCAGCGCGTCCTGCAGCTCCCAGGTGCGCTCGAGGTCGCCGGCGTATCCGTTCTGGGGGCTGTAAATCCAGCCTGGCTTGACGGGAACCATCCCGTGCGGCCCGCGGAAACCCGGTTTGCCGTTCTGGCCTCGGCCCCGCAGCACGCCCTGCACCCAGAGCAGTTCGCATCCGACGACGTGGACGCAGGTGAGCGCGATCGTCTCGCATCCGCACCAGTCGAAAGATTGCGTAATCTGGTCGTGCGTCAGCCGCCGCAAAAGGCCGCGCAGGACTTCCCGGCTCCGCTGCCGCCGCTCGAGCGTGAAAAGCATCGCGGTGTTGATGGTCGCATTCATTTTTATCTATCGATCGGTTTTCTTCATTTCCAATTCGGACTTTATTCTGAAGTATAAATAATGTAGTCTGCTTGTAAATTTGTAGTGTCCGGGTCCGAATTCCGGCTCTGCTGTGATTATCTGCAGATCCTTCATTTTCGAAAGGAATTTCCCTAGGGCGGCACGTTCGCTGTCATTCAACAAATTCATAATATCGGCGCGCGCGAACGATTCTCGTCCCGGGACCATTACCAACTTCTTGAGTATACCTTTATACTTATCGCTTTTTATGGGAGCAAGAACTTGAGGCTCAAGGTACTTTGCACCAACTATTTCCGCGGCCTTTTTTATTCCTCGTGCCGCATCGAACTTGTCCACAATTTCGTCTGTATTATGCATAAAAACCGACTCGCCGATTTCGTGTGCAAGCATCGGCAGCCCTCCTGTGTACCAGCATAGGAGGTTCATTGCATCGTCGCTGACCGCCAGCGAAGCCTTGGAGAAAGCCTTCGAAAAAAAGTCCGCGGTATGCGCATCATCCCATGGTGCCAACTCAATCGGATCGAAAACGCGCGCCAAGGACGGCTGCAAAGAAATTAGGGAGCGCCTTCTCTGATCATATCCAACAAATACAAAAGTTACCGGTAATCGATCTCTTGACACCGCAATGCTGTCCACAAGGCTTTTGAACCAGTTCGCAAATTCCTGTGATTTGGCCAGCCCGTTAATATCGTCCAATATGATAAGCAAGCCCTTTCCGTTGTTTGACAGCTTTTTATTGAATCCGCGCAGGGATTCGGCAAAACCGCTGACCATTGAATGCAAAACTTCAATTGGCGGTCTGAATTCCAAGCTTACATTGAAAAGCCCCACGCCCCTAATATGTTCCTTGACCATGCTGAAAATTGAATCAAACCAGCTCTTTTCGCGGCTTTCCAAAATAAGCTGCTCGATCACCCGCCGCGCCATCTCTTCAAGCGTGGACACTCCTCCCAGAAATACATGTACACCGAAGACGCCTATATTCTGCTCGGAAACGTGCCTTAGAAAACTTGCCAATGATGTCTTTCCGATGCCACGTTCGCCAGATAGAAATTCCACGTTTACCGTACCGGTAGCCGATTGTTCGACTTTCGCAAAAAGCCTGTTAAGCTCGTTTTCCCGGCCGACAAAATAGTCTACTTGCACTGGCTGGCCTGGCGTGAAAGGACTGGATATGTCGTTTTGGAATGACATTTTTTCTTTCCAGACGAAATCCTGGGCACGGAGGGGCTCGAACCCCCGACCTTTTGGGTGTAAACCAAACGCTCTGACCGGCTGAGCTACGTGCCCGTGTGGGCCCAGCAGGATTCGAACCTGCGACCAACGGATTATGAGTCCGCTGCTCTAACCGCTGAGCTATGGGCCCGCGCATTCATTTTACCACCGCGGCGAAGGGGCTTGCGAGTATACTTTCGGTCGTGACCAAACCTCCCGAATTGCAGCCCGCGGCCCGAGTTGCGATGATACTTTTCATTTCATTCGGATTCTGGCTGGGCGTTTTAGCCGTTGCGGAAATGTATATAAGGGGATTTGGCGGCGTCGGTTCTCCCACTTGGCTGAAGCTGCTTTTTGCGGCGGTCGCAACAATTACGGCAATTCTTTGCATCCGCTCCAAGACGTTTTGCAGAAGGTACGATCCGGGGCTGCCTATTTATCGTTATCAATACGAGCGATTCCGCATTCCGCCTCCGCCCAGTCTTCCCGATATCTCCGAGCTTGAGCAATCGCCGGTATTCGACAAAATAATCGGCGAAAAGAGTTCCGTGAAGAAAAGCGCCAAACGGAAAAGACGCCCTCAAACAAAGAAGCGCTTAGGGGAGGCCCCGGCCCGCGGCGTTTCGCTATACTTCTTCCGTGATGGCCAATCCGTCCGTGTCGCCGTTTTCCACCGTCGCGCTTCATGCCAAGGGCATCCGGGCGAAATCGAAGGCGGCGGATTCCCGAAAGGCGCTTGCCCGCGTGCCGTTTTCGCGCGTGTTCCTGATTGTGCTCGACAGCGTGGGCGTGGGCGAGTTGCCTGACGCCGGGCATTTCGGCGACCGGGGCAGCAATACGCTCGGGAACATCGCGGCCGCGGCCAACGGCCGGGAATCGCTGCCAGACTTCGGATGGCCCAAGCGCGCCGCGGAATTCGTGAAGCCATTCGGCGCGGAGCTTTTGCCGAAAGGCTCCGCGGCGGGAGCGCCCCGGCTTACTCTCGCGACGCTGCAATCTCTCGGTATCGCAAACATAATCCCGCTCGCCGGAATCCCGCCTGTCAACCACCCGCGCGCGTTTTTCGGCAAGATGGCGGAGCGCAGCGCGGGCAAAGACACGACCAGCGGCCACTGGGAGATGATGGGCGTAATCCGCAGCGAGCCGTCGCGCACCTACCCGGACGGATTTCCTGCGGAAATGGTGAAAGAGCTTGAGGCTGCCTGCGGGACGAAATTCCTTTTGAACAAGCCCTACAGCGGCACGGAAGCCCTCAAGGATTTCGGACAGCGCCACTGCGAAACGAAGATGCCCATCCTGTATACGAGCGCGGACAGCGTGCTCCAGATCGCCGCGCACACGACGTTCATTCCCGTCGAGCGTTTGTACGAAATGTGCGAAGCCGCGCGCGCGGTCGCGCAGGGCAAGTGGCTGGTCGACCGCGTAATCGCGCGCCCGTTCCGCGGCGGAATCGCGGGACTCAATCCGCTGCGCGTCGAGCCGGAGAAGTTCGAGCGCGCGCACGAGCAGCGCAAGGATTACTCCATAATGCCCCCGCGCACGTATCTGAACGAGCTGCGCGACGCGGGCGTTAAGGTCACAGGCGTCGGCAAAATCGGCGATATATTCGCCGGAAGCGGGCTGGACGACTCCATCCACACCGAAGGCAATGCCGACGGAATGAAAAAGACGATGCAGCTTGCCAAGTCCGGCGGCAAGGGATTTTATTTCATCAATCTTGTGGATTTCGATTCGAAGTACGGCCACCGCAACGATCCCGCGGGATACGCCGCGGCCCTGGAGGATTTCGACTCATGGCTCGGCGGATTCCTGCAGAAGCTCAAGAACGACGACTTGCTGCTGATTGCCGCCGACCACGGCAACGATCCCACGACGCCCTCCACAGACCACAGCAGGGAGTACGTTCCGCTTATCGCGTATGTGCCCTCGTCAGCGCGCGTCCGCGCGGGAAGTCACCCGCGCTCGCTGGGCGTCCGGGAATCGTTCGCGGATCTCGGCGCGACGGTGTGCGAAAACTTTGGTATCCTGAAGGTGCCGGTCGGCGCGTCGTTCTTATCCGAAATCATCCGCCCGCTCGAATAAGAATAGCGCCGCCCGGAAAAACGGATGGTTCGCTTAAAACACAGCCGCCGCCCTGTATTTGCCGCTCATTTGACCGCGGCGGCGATGCTTTTGACCGCGATTGCCGCGCTAGCGGCCTCGGACGCGGTGCCGCGGCGTTTCCGGCTCACATGCGGCTCGCTTTCCATTTACAAAGGCCCGGAAATAACCGAAGTGGCGCTGTCCGGAGGCGTGCATCTGGCATCCCGCGACGGCAGGACGATAAAGTCCGACAACGGTCTGATCCGCGTAGTCAGCCGCGTTGTCGAAGAGGGTATCAGCGGTGCCGAATCCGGCATTGAAGCCGGAGCGAAGGCCATCGAGAAGGGCGCGACGCCCAGCGCCGCCGTCCAGCCGCCCCCGATTAAGCCGGAGGACGTGAAGCTGATAGAGCTTTCGGGGCGCGTGACGCTTACGGACGCGCAGGGCGTGCTCACCGCGGACGCGATATTCAGCGAGGACGGCGGGCGCACCTGGCGCACCCGCGGTGCCGCGAAATTCGCGGGAAGGGGCAAACAGGCCGGTACAACGTTCGCCGCGCGGACGCTTCAATTCGATTCGAAAGCGGGGACGGTTTCGGGCAGCAAGGGAGTGAATATTTCGCTGCCCGCGCCCAAGGACGCGAAATCCGATGCGGGGCCGGTTTCCGTCAGCGCCGAAAGCTTCGGCTACGACCTGGAAGACCGGACGCTGACGCTGTCCGGAAGCCCGCGCATCAAAAGCGCGGGCGCGGAAATGAGCGCGGATAGCATCACCTATCACGCGGGAACCGGTGCCGCACACACGACCGGCGGCGTTGCGGTTTCCTTTCCGCGGCAGGACGCCAGGGTGACCGCCGCCTCCGCGACCTACTCGCCCGACGGCGAGGTGCGTTTTTCGGGAGGCGTGCAGGTCACTCGAAAAGGCGGCGCGGCAAGGCTGAACTGCGAATCGCTCATTTATTCGACGTCGAATGGTTCGTTGACAGCCGAAGGCCGGTGCAGACTGGAATACCCGGAAGAAGATTCGGTGTTCACCGCGGACAGAATCGAATGGAACATCGATACCGAAGCGGGAAAGGCGATTGGGAGTCCGCTTCTGAAACGCGGCGGAAGCTCGGTATCCGGCGAGGAAATACTTTTCCGCAGGGCAGGAAATAAGGTGGTGGTCGAGGTGAAGGGCGGGGACAAAACTGAATACGTCATCGAGCCGGACGAATTCGGCGGGCTGAAATAAAGCGCCTGTTGCGCGGGGCGCACTGCGCAAGCGGGATCTTAAACGCAAAACGGGCCGGTTTCCCGGCCCGTTCCATTTGCTTAAGCGAGTTATTGAGGGGGCAAGCCCCTCGTTTACGGCTAATTCACGTTCACGTCGATGCTTCTTGTAATCACCGGCCTTATTCCGTCGTCCACCGTAAGTGTCACCGTGAATGTGCCGGTTCCGCTGTAACTGTGAATCGGGTTCTCCTCGGTGCCGTGCGCGCTGCCGTCTCCGAAATCCCAGTCGTACGCAGCCGAGCTGCCCGATAGCAGGTTGAACGGACTGGCGTGGAAGATGTAATCGGTGCCGAGCGCAAGCTGGATGGGATTGCCCGTAAGCCGCGGAGAGCCGACGGTCGCGGTGATGTGCGGATCCGCGCCGAGGGGGTTGCTCACCAATATCGCAACTACCGCGCTTGCAACATTGCTCTTGCTGTCGCGGGCGAACACCGTCACGCCGTAAACTCCGGGTTGGGTGTAACCTTCCGTTTTTTCGTAAATCTGCCCGTCGACGTAAGGCTCAAATTCCCCGGATGCGGGATAGGTGGTACCGTCGCCCCAGTCGATTAAGATTTCATAGGGCGGCTGGCCATCAGCGATGACAGGATCGACGCTGAATGGAAGGTTGGTAGTAACGGCGGACGGATCGACGGGCAGGTTGAAGCTAACGTCGAGTGCCGGGTAAATCAAGTCGTATCCGCCGTTCTGGGCGACTGCGACGCTTCCCGCGGCCAGGAGCCGCTGATTCGTGTTTGCAGGATCGCCATGCAGCAAGATCGTCAACGCAGCAGTATCAATGTCGGTAATTGCGGGATCCGCATCCCTTAGGGCGGAGTAGATCAAAAGCAGCGATCCCGCGACATAACCAGTGCTTACTTCTGGTCCGATCAAAATGGTGTACCAAGTAAGCGAATTCTCGGCATTCAAATTCAGGTAAAACGTTGAAAGCCCGAATCCCGGCGCGTAAATACTTGCATCCGCGGCGCAATATCCGGCTCTGCTGTTTGGACTTTCCCAGTAAGGCTCAAGGCCGCTAAGGTTTTCAATGGGGAAGTTAGGCGTACTGACCCCCGTTGAACCGACAGAAACAACACCCGTCAGCCCAGCCGGTACAAAATCGGCGGCTGTAAAGCTATCGTCGTAGATGAAGCTTGGCGGCACCGGTGGATCTCCGCTTGGGTCGCCGGGATCGTGGTAAGGTGGATCGGGGTTTTCGGGACTTGGCTGCGTTCTGTCCGATCCAACCGGCGCAACAACTACAACGTCATTTGCTCGAGCGTAATCGACTGCGTCCTGCATAATCTGCACGTCGGCTGGTTGGAAATCGCCAATCGGCGCCCACATTCCGCAGACGATTACGTCCGCGCCGTTATCAACGGCATAATTAATGCTGGCAGCAATTTCATCCGCGGTATATACCCACTCGGGGTCCGCGGCGCCCGTGTCGATCGTTCCCGTTGCGACCATCATATAGTCCGCCGCGGGAGCAATTCCGGGAAGCGATGTAGGGAATACTCTTTCCACCGGATCTCCGTCGGCCCCGGGGGCGTCAATAGGATAATTAATATTGAAGTCGAAGTTACTACTGGTAAGACCAAGTATGTAGTCCGCTGGCGTACGGTAAATGGTGTTGTCAATCACGTTTGTAATTATGTCGGCGTCATCGGCGATTGTAGTGAACGAGCCGTCGCCGTTAACTCTTGCACTCGTCATAAGCAAACGTTGAAGCTCAAGCGTTCCACCGTTGTTGTCAAGCAACTCCGCATGAACAAAAAGGTCCGCATACGTATCGCCGACTGCCAATATGCCTCCGTCAATCATTGCAATCGTGGTGTTGTTTCCGAATGAAAGATCCCAGGCGCCCGGAATGCTTGCCATATCAAGGAACATTCTGGCTCCGAAAATCCAGCGATTGTCGTTAGCAGGATCCGAGGGATCGCTGTCCCAATCCGGCTCAAGATAGGTATCTCCAAATAATGCATCCATCGGAGTGTATGAAGCGGCTCTGTTTTTAAGGTCCCCTAAAGGAACTCCGGTTGTCTTCATTCTGAACTGCCCGTTGAGTGTCACCGTGTAAATCGTCTGCTCCCTCGACAGCTTCGAAATCGCTGCCGCAAGGTCGCCGTCCGGCACGTGAACCTTCGCGTAATTTCTGTTCTTGTAGTCCACGGTGTAGCCGTACTTGCCGACGACCTCGGAAAGCTCGGTCGCGTCCAGCGGCGTTTTCACGAGGACTTCGTTTGGGACGTATCCGGAGGATGGCATTCTTGCGGCCGCCTCCTCGATTGAAATCGGAACCGAAAACTTGGGGGCGTCCTGGTCGTTGGAATTGTTCCCTCCCGGTGCCGGGACGGGCGTGCCTTTCCCTCCGCCTCCGCAGGCGAACAGGGACGATATGAGGACTAGAAGGATCAAAAACGATATCCGCTTCATTTGATGACAGCTCCTTCGCAAGTGAATGCGCGCGAACGGCCGCGCGATAGGGGATTATACCCAATTCGGCCCGCCGCGGCAAGCAGAGCAACAATTACTGACATTACTCCGGACATCCCAACTGCGCCTTTGCCCGGCCCGCCGGTGCATGGGGAGCGCGCGGGCGGTATACTCTGGCCGTGCAGGGGACTGGTCGAGCCGGGCAGAGAGCGATGGCGGACGAGCGCCGCCCGCTTTCGGCCGTGCTGGACGCGGGGCTGCGCAGCCTCGAACCGGTGGATTGGATGTTCGCGATGCTGCGTGCGGCGGCCGTGCTGGCCGTCGCGATCTGGGCGGTGTTCCATCCAGACCTCGAAAGCATGGACAGGGCGGTCTTGGCGGGAGTGGTGGCGCTGTTCACGGTTTACTCCGCGGTGGTGAGCGTCCTTGGAATATTGCGGCCCGGACGCATATTCAAGCTGGCCAGGTTCACGCTCGTTTTCGACATCCTTTTCGTAGAGGCGGTCGTGCTTGTAACCGGCGGAATCACAAAGAGCCTCTTTTACCTCGGCTTTTTCCTCGTCGTGCCGCTGTACGCGCTGCACTTCGGATTCCGGATGGGGCTGTACGGCGCGCTTCTTGCGATAGTAGCGTACACCGCGCCCGCGGGCGCGGGCGTGATGCGCCTTCCGTTCCTCGACTCGATTCTAAAGCTGGGCGTGTTTCTCTCCATTTTGTTTGCGACGGGCTACCTGCGCCGCCGCCAGGCGCTCGCCAGCGAAAGGCTCCAGCGCCTTACGGAGGAAGTGGAGCAGAAAAACCGGATGCTGGCGCACAAGACGATGGCGGAGCGCAACCGCATCCACGAGCTTTACGCGCTCAACAAGGTCGGCAAGCTGATTACCAGCGCGCTGGACACGCGGGAGCTGTTCAGCCATATTCTCGCCGCGGTTTCGACCGAACTTCACTTCAAGCACTTCTGCCTGTGGATATACGACGAATCGTCGAACGCTCTGGTTTTGAAGGCGGTGCAGGGTCTTCCACAAGAAGCCGTTGACAATGTCATCGTCGAGCCGGGCGCGGGCGTGGAAGGCGCGTGTCTGGAAAGAGGGACGCCCCAATTGATTCACGACCTGTCCAAAGTCGAGGCGTTCAACTACCTCGACAGCTACCTTCCGGGCGCGAAGTGCGCGATGTGCGTCCCGGTTATGATTCGCCGGCAATGCGCGGGAGTGGTCAGCGTTTATTCGGAGCACGAGGACAGCTTCAACGAAGAAAGGCTGGAGGTGCTTTCCGCGCTGGGCGAGCAGGTGGCGGTGGCTCTGGAAAACAGCCAGCTTTACTCACAGATGCGCTACCTGACCATGCAGGACGGGTTGACGCACCTGTACAACCGCCGGTTCTTCAACGATCAGATCGCGATCGAATGCGAGCGTGCGGAGGCGGGGAAGGGCGACTTCGCGCTGCTGCTGGTGGACGTGGATCACTTCAAGCTTGTGAACGACGAGCTGGGGCATTTGACCGGGGACGAAGTGCTGCGCCAGGTGGCCAAGGTGCTTCTGGGACGGACGCGCCAGACCGACTTCGTGTGCAGATACGGCGGCGAGGAATTCGCCATTATTCTTCACAACCTGGACAAAAGGAGCGCGCGCGAGCGCGCCGAGCGTTTGCGCAAGGCGGTCGAGGCCGAAGTGCGGGCAGGCTCGGATTCCGGCGCGCGCGCGGTGACGATATCCATCGGCATCGCGCATTACGAGCCGGGTATGTCCCAGGACAAGATAATCGAGCTCGCGGATAAAGGGCTTTACCTGGCAAAGGAGCGGGGGCGCAACCGCGTCGAAGCGGCTTGATTGTTTTACAGCCATGGGATCGCGCCGAAAACTGGTAAAATCCCGGCGGGCGGGGCGCGCATTTAAAAATAAGCCGGCTCCGCGTTGCGGACCGCAATTAAACAGGGGTGCCGGGGATGGGTATTCGGAGATTTCGATTTGCAGCCATCGGCCTGCTTGCGCTGGCCGTCGTGATAACAATTTTCGCCTGCTCTAAGGGCGCGCGGCTTTCGGGCATGCCCGCCGCGCGTGGCGTGGGACCGGAAGGCGCAACAGGCGGGCAAACGCTTTCCGATGCGCTTCGCTATCTTCCGGATTCGCAAGGAATCGCTTCGGACGGATTCGTTCTGTTCGCTCTGGATGCGGAAAACTCGCCGGTGAGTGCATCGGGATTCGCGCTTTCGGTCAGCGGAGAGGGCTTCGAGCGCACGGTGGAGGTTTTATCACGTGAAGGGCATACGTTCACGGACGCGTACCTTTATCTGAAGTACGATGCGAACGCGATGCACCCAAAGAGCATTGCCGCGGGCGGGATTGTTGAAGCTGAAGGCGCGCTGTTTGTCGGTTTGGACGAAATTCCCGGTTACGTGAGCGCGGGGATAGCCGCGATATCGCGCGGCGGCATGCGCGAGCCTGTTCGGGGAGCGGGGGCGGTGTTCACTGTGCTGTTCGGCGCGGGGGGACGCGCGCCCGGAAGGAGCGTGCTTCGTGCGGCGTCCGGGGATTCTAACAAGGTGGCCGACCTGACGGCGACGGTTGCGGGAAACGTCGTTACGCTGGGCTGGACCGAGGTGAACAAAGGCGACTACGACATGAACGGCGAAGTGGGCGTGGCGGACATCACGCCGATAGCGCTGAATTACCTCGCGAGCACCACCGACGGAATCGGGAACGACGTGCAGCAAAGGTGGATAGACGGCGATGGAAGCGGCGAAATCGGAGTGTCGGACATCACGCCGATAGCAATCAACTATCTGGTGAGCATGGCCGGCTATCTCGTGGAGCGGGACGACTTGAACAGCTTCGCGTCTGCTGTCAGGCTGCCGACGGCGGGGACTGTCGTATCCGCAGCCCGGCCCGCGGGAGCCCGCACAACGCCGGTTGCATATGAGTATGCGGATGCGCCGGGGAACGGGACATGGTGGTACCGCGTGACGCCGGTGAGCATCGAGAACGAGTTCGGTGTTGCATCCGCGGGAGTATCCGCAAGCGTAGGGGGGGCGGTTGTGCTGGCGCCGCCGACGAATGTCCAGGCAGGCAGCTATGCGGGATACGTAGAGGTGACGTGGACGGAGGCGGCGCAGCCCGAGGTGACTGGGTACAACGTTTACGTGAACACATCGGCCGCGCCATTGTCCGCAATAAAACACAATCCGGTTCCGGTGGCAGGTGATTCCTACAAAATAACGGGGCTGCCGATTGCGGTCGAGCATTATTTCTGGGTGACCTCTACGGACGGGATATCGGAAAGCGTATTCAGCTCTCCTCCCGTTTGGGGGAGGGTGCTCCCGCCGGACGGCACGGCGCCGGATGCACCGACGGGGCTTGGCTGGAACAGGATGGGGGCGGATGCGGAGTTGCACTGGACGGCGAACGCCGAGCCGGACGTGCGCGGATACAACGTTTACAAAAATTCCGCGGACGATTTCGGGACGGCCGCCAAACAGAATGGCGAGCCGGTCGAGGCGGTGACTTATCTCGCGACGGGGCTCAATCCTGAAACGAATTACTTCTTCTGGGTTACGGCTCTGGACTATTCGGACAACGAGAGTGCGCCTTCGGGGTCGCTTCTGGTGAGGATAGACGACCAGGCGCCGGGCGCGCCGCTCGACCTTTCGGCCGTGCCGGGAAGCGGAACGGTCTCGCTCGATTGGCTGGACAATCCGGAATTGGATCTTGCGGGATACAATGTATATTTCAACACTTCGAACGATCTTCCGACGGCGACGATCGCCAACATTTCCGGATTGCTTGCAAGTTCGGATATGGTGGTGACTGGGCTGGAATACGAGACTGAATACTGGTTCTGGGTGACTGCGGTGGACATAAGCCAGAACGAAAGCCCTGCGAGCCAGCCGGCCAATGCGACCACGCTTGCAGAGGATGCGGAACCTCCGGCGGTGCCTGCGGGATTCACTGCGGCCGGCTTGGACGGAGCGGTGTATCTTAACTGGCTGGACAACACCGAGCCGGATTTGCAGGGATACCGCGCGTATTATTCGACGAATCCCGGTGATCCGGATCCTCCGGCGTACAACGGGGGCGAGGTGCTTACGGTATCGGAGGTTACGATAGGCGGACTTGTGAACGGCACGCCGTACACGTTTTGGGTGGATGCGGTTGACCTGGCGATGAACGCCAGCGCCAAGGCCGGTCCGCGTACTGCGACGCCGAACCAGTCGGGACTTGCGGACAGCGACTGGCCGATGTATATGCACGACCCGAAACACACAGGGCGCAGTCCTTACGTCGGATGCAAGTACGGAAATCTCCTGTGGAGCGTCGCTCCTGAAACGGACGACGGCGGAACACAGAGAATTGATTTGTCGCCGGCAATAGCACCCGACGGATCGGTTTACGTATTCGGCGATCAGGGTTGGTTTTGGGCGGTTGATCCTGCGACCGGTGTGTGGACGATCGATTTCGACATAGATCCCGGAATAACGGACTTGGTTGATTCCAGCCCGGCCGTGGGGCGTGATGGAATCGTATATGTCGGAAGGAACAACGGCTCGTTATATGCGGTTGATCCGGTGAACCGGACAAACAAATGGACGTTTCCCACCGGTTCGACGATGCACAGCTCGCCTATGATCCTGCCGGACGGCTCGATTCTGGTCGGTTCCAACGATGATTACATTTACTCGATCAGCCCTGCGGGTGTCGAAAATTGGAAATACAACACGGGCGGGGATGTAGGATTCGCCTCGCCCGCAGTTGCCGGGGACGGCTCGATTTACGTTGCCGGAGGGCAGTTTTCGACGTCCATTTTGATCAAGCTTGATCAATCAGGAAACGAGTTGTGGACAAGGCCGCTCGGTGCGGAATCGGATTCGTCTCCGACAATTTTGGACAACGGGGACGTTGTCATCGGTTGTTCCGACGATCAGGTGTACTGCTTTTCCCCTTCGGGCAGCCCGAGGTGGCAGTTTATACCGGAGGATGCGGGGCACAGGTACGATTTCGACTGTCCTGTCGCGGTCGGCCCGGACGGCACAATATTCGCGATGAACTACAACGCGTACGTATTTGCGATTGATCCCGCTGATGGTTCGCAAATCTGGGAGTACGACGGAAACGTTTACGGCACGAATTCATACGCTTCTCCGACAGTGGATGCTGAAGGAAACCTGTTTTTTTGCGCCGGAAATTACATCGTCGCGGTGAAGTCGTCCGGCGGATTTCCCGAAGAGCTGTGGGCTTATGAAATGGACAGCTCGGGCGGATGGTCCATACCGGTTATCGATGCGGATGGAAGAGTGTTTGTCGGTTGTGCGACGGGCGGCGATACTTTGTATTGTTTCCAGGATCCCTAACCTGCTTTGGCGCGATAAAATTGCTTGCCTTCGCATTTATGGGATATAATGTCCACAGCTGTCCCCAATGGGGACGGTTCCGGTATTCAGGGAGGAATGTCGGGCGGTTTCAGGGGGTTGCTTATGATTGAACTTAGCCGGGAACATGACCTTGATTTTCTGATGGAGCGGTATCACAACCTTCAAAGGTATCGCGAGAAGAGCTTGACCGCCGCGCCCGGACCCGAAAATTCCGCCACGGACAGACGACACGAGAATCACTTGCGCGGCCTGGTGGATGAGGGAAGCTACGACGCGGCGGTGACATACCTCGAAGACATGGCGAGGCTGTGCGAGGCGATTGAGGATTTTGCGGCAGTGGAGTTGTATCGAGGCTACCAAGAACGGATAAAGGATTTGAGGGCGGCCGCCGTATAAGGGAGGCGGCTTCTGCTCGCAATTTTGCGTATCCGGCCTGATATAATCCGCCCGTGCGTCCTCCCAGAGTCGCTATTCTTCACGACTGGCTCACCACTTGGGGTGGCGCCGAGCGTTGCCTTCTGTTGTTTCACAGGTTGTTTCCGACCGCTCCCATTTACACGCTGGTCTGCGACAGGAAAAGCCTTCCGCCGGATTTGAAAAACGCCCGCATCATTACCAGTTCAATTCAACGGCTTCCCGACGCCGTCAGGAAATACCCGAACTATCTGCCTTTGATGCCGAAGGCCGTCGAGGAATGGAATCTATCGGGTTACGATTTGATTCTTTCCTCGTGCCACTGTTGCGTGAAAGGCGCGCTGACGCGCTCGGATCAGGCCCACGTCTGTTATTGCTATACGCCCATCAGATACGTTTGGGATCTTTACCATACTTACACGAAACACACCGAAATGAGCGGGATGAAGCGGAAGGTGTTCGAGTGGTCGGCGCACTACTTGAGGATGTGGGATTTCGCGGCCGCCCAGCGAGTTGACCAGTTCATCGCGATCAGCGAGACCGTCAGGCGCAGAATTGAAAAAACGTACAACAGGAAAAGCTCCGTCATTTATCCGCCGGTGGATACCGAGTTTTTCGTCCCCGACCCGGATGGAGCGCGGGATTACTACCTGGTAGTCAGCAGGATGGTTCCTTACAAACGGGTTGACCTGGTACTTGAGGCGTTTGCGACGAGGTCCAGCCCTCTTCTCGTGGTGGGCACCGGACCGCAGGAGAAAAAGCTCAAAGCGATGGCAACGCCGAATGTCGAATTTCTGGGGCAGGTGGACGACGACGAGCTTAGAGTTCTTTATCAGAACTGCAAGGCCTTGATTTTTCCCGGCGTGGAAGATTTCGGTCTGACGCCGGTGGAAGCGCAGGCATGCGGCAGGCCGGTTATCGCCCGGGCGAAAGGCGGCGTGACCGAAAGCGTTATTGATGGAGTCACGGGTCTGTTTTTCAGGGACGATTCTCCGGAAGCGCTTGCCGAGGCGGTAGAGGCGTTCGAAAAACTTGAACTGTCGCCCGAAAAGTGCCGCGAAAACGCAGCTCATTTCGACCAAGGTAGATTTCTCGAGCAGATCGTGGCCGCGTTGCGCCCTTACTTGGTTGAAAGAAGCGAGACTCTGGTTCCGCCAAAGGCGACGTCCGCTTAGTCGCCCTTTGTTTTCTTTCCAGGCTTGGCCGCCGTTTCCTTTGCTTTGGAGGACGCGTCCGCGCCGCCTTCCCTGCCGTTGTCAGCGCCGCTTTCAATCGTGGAATGGCGCGCGCCTTTGTGGTCGGTCACGTAAAATCCGCTACCTTTGAATACGACCTGGGCCGGGCTAATAAGTTTGACGAGGACACCCTTTCCGCTCGCGCCGCAATGTTCGCATTTGTGCGGAGGTGGATCGTTGAAGCTGTGTATGGCCTCAAACGATCTGCCGCACTTTTTGCACTCGTACTCGTAAATCGGCATGCAAACTCACCAACCGCCTTAGGGATGAAAGGGAATTATAGCGCGAAAGGCGGGTTTCGCCACCAGAATGAGCGGCAATCCCGCAAATAGCCCGTTTTTAATTCCCAATGTCGAATCAGGCGAACAAATCCGACAACGCGTCTTTGGGTGAATCGGCGTGCGCGCTCGAGAACTTGTATTCGCTCGGATACTTCACTATGCCAGCCTTGCAAGGCAAGTATTCTATTTTCCTAAGCAGCTCCGCCAGCTGCGTCGCATCCTTTACCAGCGTATCTGTAACTGCATCGTCCCAAACTTCGCCGGTCCGGTTGAGCTGCCTGTTTATCAGCCGTTCGCTAGCGCGCCTCACGTAGCGAGTCACAGTCTCGCTTGTATGGCTTCCTTTTGGCGCGAAAACGATATGCACTTCATCCGGAAGCACCGCATATCCGCCAAGAAGGCATTGGTTGAGCTCCCTCGCGTTCGTGATGAAGCTCATCACAATCGCGGCGAGTTCCTTCTCCGCAAGCTGCTTAGCCCGCCTAATCGTGGTCCAGCTTACATGATGTATCTTGCTGGGCTTCAAGTGCCACCTCCCTTTGATGATTATAGCGCGAAATTTGTCCGCGTGAATGTTTTTCCTTGGAAATTTTCACGTAGACGTTGAATCTGTCGCCTATATCCTCGGCATCTTGTCAAATCGGCGCGCGCAATTTAAAATCCGTCCTACCGAAGCCGCGCGGCTTCGCGCGCCCTCGGCGGAGGAATGTGATGCAAAAGCGCGCCAAACTGTATGAAGGCAAGGCCAAGATTCTCTGGGCGACGGACGACCCGTCGTTGCTCGTCCAAGAATTCAAAGACAGCCTGACCGCGTTCGACGGCGAGAAAAAATCGTCTTTGGGCGGCAAGGGCGAAATGAATTGCGAGATATCAAGTCATCTTTTCAGTATGCTTGCTGATGCCGGCGTGGCGACGCACTTTGTGAAAAAGCTCTCGCCGACCGAGCAACTCGTCAAGCACTGCAAGATGATCCCCCTTGAAGTAATCGTGCGCAATTATGTCGCCGGATCACTGAAAAAGCGCACCGGCCTGCCCGAAGGCAAAGAGATTGAGCGTCCGATAGTCGAGTTTTACTATAAGAGCGATGAACTCAAGGATCCGCTTCTTGCGTTCGACCATATTTTTATGCTCGGATTCGTCAGTATGGCCGAGTACAACCACTTGAGGAAAGTCGCGCTCGAAGTCAACGAGCACTTGGGGACGTTTTTCGCGAAGTGCGGGATTAAGCTGGTTGATTTCAAGCTCGAATTCGGCTGGTTCGAGTCGAACATTTTGCTTGGCGATGAAATAACACCGGACACCTGCCGGCTTTGGGACGCGGCGACGGGCAAAAAGCTCGACAAAGACGTTTTCCGGTTCGACCTGGGCGATGTCGGCTCAATCTACGAAGAAATCCAGAAAAGGGTCAGCAGCCTTACGGAAGAGGCTGCAGGTTAGCTGATGACCTTCAACGTGGAAGTTTTCGTGTCTCCAAGGAAAGATATACTCGATCCGCAGGGAAAAGCCGTGGAATCGGCGCTTGCCAACATCGGCTATCGCGGTGTGTCGGGTGTAAGGGTGGGAAAGTATCTGGCCTTTATTTTGGAAGCCGAAAGCGAGGCATCGGGCAAAAACGCCGTAGACGAAATGTGCAGGAAGCTGCTGGCGAATCCGGTCGTGGAAGATTTCGAAATCAAGATTTCGCCTGCTTAGGAGCCCCCGCCGGCCGCGGAATGCTTATGCTTCGTCAGGGAAACGCCGGTCATTTCTTTCGGCACCGCGATTTGCATCAATTCAAGGATGGTCGGCGCAAGGTCGCAGAGCGCGCGCCCGTCTTCCCTTACGAATTCAGGCCTGGGCGCGCCCTCAGGTGTAATTGCGATAACTGCGACGGGAAATTTGCTGTGTTGAGTTAAAACGTTGCCCTCGGCGTCAAGCATTTCGTCGCAGTTGCCGTGATCTGCCGTCACAATAAGCGTTGTGTCGCTTTCCATACAAGCGCTTAACACCATCGCGAGGCACTTGTCCACATGCCCGACTGCTTGCAGCGCGGCTTCGAACACGCCTGTATGGCCGACCATATCCCCGTTCGCGAAGTTGCAAACGTAAAAATCGAACTCCTTTCGCTTAATCCTGAAGCGCAGCTCGTCCGTTATTTGATAAATGCTCATTTCGGGTTTTAGGTCGTACGTCGCTACTTTCGGCGACGGCACAAGCACGCGCGCTTCGCCCGGATAAGGCTCCTCCCTCCCGCCGTTGAAAAAGTAAGTGACGTGCGCGTACTTTTCGGTTTCAGCCACCTTGAGAACGGTCAAGCCCATATCCGTTAGATACTCGGTTATGTGATTGCCCACCGTGATTTTCGGCAGCAAGACAGGATTTGAAAACTCGCTGTCGTACTGGACAAAGCTGAAATAGTCGATATCCGGAAAAACCGGACGCTCGAACCTCGAAAAGTCTTTCTGGGTAAGAGCGCGCGTTATCTCGCGCATCCTGTCGGAGCGGAAATTGAAAGCGATTATCCCGTCGCCGCTTTTGATTCTGCCTGCGGGCAGCCCCGTTTCGTCCAGAATCACTGTCGGCTGCACGAATTCGTCGGTTTCGCCCCGTTCCCAGGCTTTCCTGAACGCCTGGATGCTTCCGATATCTCTCAACCCTTCTCCCATTACCATCGCCCGCCAGGCCCTTTCCGTCCGCTCCCAGCGGTTGTCTCTGTCCATTCCCCAATATCTGCCCATGATTGTTGCAATCCGCGCGTCGGGATGGGTGCCGAAATAACGCTCCAAAAGCTGCAGGAACTTGACCGCGCTGCCCGGCTGGGTATCGCGGCCGTCCAGCATGCAATGCGCGCGGATGCGCGGCACTTTGCGCATTACGGCGAGCTTGATGAGGGTTTGCATCTGCTCCTGGTGGCTGTGCACGCCGCCGTCCGAAACCAACCCCATGATATGCAAAGTTCCGCCCCGGGCTACGACGCGGTCGATGAACTCGCAAAGCGCGGGATGCCGGTAAAACTCTCCCGACTCCATCATGTCGTTTATGGCGAGCAAGTCCTGCTTTACAATGCGCCCGGCGCCGATGTTAAGGTGGCCCACTTCGCTGTTGCCCATTTGTCCGTCGATCAGTCCCACCAGCCTGCCGTCGGTTTTTATAAGCGTATTCGGATACTCCGCCAGCAGGCTGCGCCATGTCGGGCAGTCGCCTTGGGCAATAGCATTGCCGTAATCGGACGGATTGACCGCCCAGCCGTCCAAAATGAGCAAACAAAGTCGTCGAGGCATACAGAATCCCCAAATGTTGCAATGTCAAGATAGGCTGGCGCGGCCGAGCCTGTCTCTATTCGGTTGCGATCCTCCAATTGCGGATTTGCCACTTGTTCGAGGTTTTGATCAAATCGAATTCGGTCTGGGCCGAGTTCTCGAAATGCTGAAGCGGCCATTCGGCGATGTAGTCTCCGGAGATTGTGATTTCGGCTCTGGCATAAGCTATCTCGGCAAGTTCGCCTATCAATTCAGTCGCTGATTCGTCCGGGATTACGGACACTTGAAGGTTTACGTTTTCAGAGAGGAATGTGTTCAAGTGATCCGCAAATACGGCACCGGGAGGATCCTCCTCCGTATGATGGGTCTTGAATAATAACGCGATTTGCGGTTCCAAGGAAAAATCGGGATGAAACATAGCGGAAGCGGCCGCCGAATCACGATCTTGTATCGCGTCGCCTAGCGCGGTCAGCATCGCGTTGATTGCGCCGGCATCGTCCGGCTTCTCTTCATGTGGAAGCCAAAGAAAGATTTGCCAAACACCGTCGGGGCTGCGCAGAAATTGAATCCGGTCGCCGGTTTCCGTTACGGTGTATGTCCGCGGGGGCACCGACAGGATGTAGGTCGCGTTCAAATTGAAACCAAGCTCCCCCGTCGCGACATCCCCGTTTTGCTCGAAATTAGTAAGCAACAGCTGGAAGTCAACGTTCACGGTTTCCGAAAAGAAAAGTGAAATCGTAGAATTGAACGAGGTCGAGGGTTCGCCCCCGCCGTCGGTGACGTGGGTCAAAAACCTGCGTCCGATTCCCGTGTGAAGCGAGAATCCATCCGCAAGCGCGGTTCCCAGAAGGGACAGATCCTTTCCGCGTATCGATTCCTGGAGATTCAACACCGCGAGGCGGCATAAATCTTCCGCGCTCGGCTCCGGTGCGGAGGAAGGAGCTTCCGTCCAGCTGATTATCCGCCAGAATCCGTCGTCCTCCTTGCGCAAAATGAACTGGTCGGTCGCCGTGGCGTCGTAAACCTGCGGCGGAATCGCGATTATGTACGTCGCGAGCAGGCTGAATTCGGCGGTGACCGTCGCGATATTCTCTTCGATATCGTACGCGCTGACTGTCAGCGAAAACACAATGTTGTCGTTGTCCCTGAATACTTCGGAGAAAAAGTTCGAAAAACCGGATGGCGGATTGCCTCCGCCCACCGTGGTGGCGGTTTTGAATCGCTTTCCGACAACCGGATTCATCGAAAAAAGCCCGCTTATCACCCGCGCCTGGTTCTTGAAGTCCCTTGTGTTCACTATTTGCGCAAGGTCCTGAATGGCGCGATTTACCGCGACTATCGGTTCGAGGTTTCCGGGATTGTCCTCGTCGCCGGATTGCACTTCCTCGATTTCTTCCCAGCCGATGAGCTTCCACGCCCCAAGGTCTCGTTCGAAAGTTGCGCGGTCGAGCGCGTCCACGAAATAATTTATCGGCGGTGCTTCGCGCGCATATGTGGCGCTAAGGTGAAACTCAAGATCCGCGGTCGCCAGGTCGCCGTTCCTTACCACGTTCGACACGCGCAGCTCGAAGTCGATATTTTCGTTGTCGCGGTTGAAATCGTTCAACAGCGAAACAAAAGACTTCTGGTCAAGGTTGGCAGTCGGCTGCGCGGGAGCGTTCGCCCGCCTGAAGCGGAACGCGACAAGTCCGTCGAGCGACATAATCTCCGAAATTTGGTTGCTCGCGAGAACGGGGTCTTCCGTGTTGACCGCACGCTCCACCAGAGCGATGGTTTGCTCGATCGCCCGTCGGGTCGCGCTGTCCGTCCCGTCGGGAGGAGTGATTCCGCCGCCGCCGCCGTTGCATGCGGAAACGAGCAACATCAGCGGCGGCAGGATCGCACGGCCCAGAATTGCACCTGCGGATTTCTTCATTTGAAGCATTGCGAGTGATTTCCCCACGTCTCAATTCTATCACGAGGCGTTCGCGCGATCCCCGGCGCCGGGCGGCGATAAAACGCCGGAACACGGGTATCCGTCATGGCTGGACGGTGGCGGCATGCGCAAACTCCCTTTGTTGATTACGGTATCGGCCTTGACCATATTTGCCGTTTGGAGCATCGGCCGTCTGGCGGGCGAAATTGCCCCCGAAGTGGGCATGAAGCTCCTGGCACAGACCAAGGACGGTTCCGAAATGGCACATAATTTCAACTTCACGATCACCGCGCCGGACCTGCCGCGCGGTTTGACTTGGATTAATTCCAAGCCGCTCTCTCCCGAAGATTTTCGAGGCCGGGTTGTTTTGCTCGATTTTTGGACGTATTGCTGCATCAACTGCATGCATATAATTCCGGACCTAAAGTATCTTGAAGACAAATATGCGGACGAGCCGGTGGTCGTCGTCGGAGTCCACAGCGCGAAATTCGACAACGAGGAAAACGCGGAAAACATCAGGCAGGCCGTTCTGCGCTACGGCGTCAAGCATCCGGTCGTGGTGGACAAGGGGATGGCAATCTGGAACAGCTTCGGAGTCCACGCTTGGCCGACTCTGGTGCTGATAACGCCCGACGGGAAAATCGCGGGATCGCTGTCCGGCGAAGGGCATCGCGAGACACTTGACCAGGCGATTGCCGCGCTTTTGAACCACTACGAAAAGGAGGGAAAGCTGGCTTCCGGGCCTCCGCCCATTGTTCCCGAGGAATTCATTTCAGATACGGGGCTGTTGTTTCCCGGAAAAGTGACGGTAGCTCCCGATTCCGGAAATGTTTTCATCGCCGATTCCGGCAACCATCGCATAGTCATCGCAGACAAGTCGGGGAACGTGATGGACATCATCGGAAACGGATTGGAGGATTTCAAAGACGGCGCATTCGCCGAATCCTCATTCCGGCGGCCCCAGGGAATGGCGCTGGACGGAAGGTACCTTTACATCGCCGACACCGAAAATCATGCGATAAGGCGCGCTGATCTTGTTTCGAAAACCGTCGAAACGATCGCCGGAACCGGAGAGCAGATGATGTGGGGAGGGCAAGGCGGCCCCGGAAACAAAACCGCGATCTCATCTCCTTGGGACGTGTTGTTGAAAGGAAATGACCTGTTTATCGCGATGGCCGGCTCGCACCAAATTTGGGTTTACAACCTCGATACGTGCAGGATCGATCCCTACGCCGGTTCCGGACGCGAGGCGAGAATTGACGGATTCAGATTGAATGCCGCGTTCGCGCAGCCTTCGGGCTTGACCTTAATCGGTGACAAACTTTACGTCGCCGACAGCGAGATTTCGTGCATCCGCGAAGTGAATCTTTCAACGGGAAACGTACTTACTATCGCGGGAGGAGACCTTTTCGATTTCGGCGACGCGGACGGCAGGGGAGACAAGGCGAGATTTCAGCATCCGCTTGGAATCGCCGCATTGGGCGGAGCACTGTACGTGGCGGACAGCTACAACCACAAAATCAGAAAGCTAGATCCGAATACGAAAGAAACCGCGGCATTTTCGGGAACGGGTAAATACGGAGATTCAATCGGCAGTATTGCCGATTCCGAGTTCTACGAACCCGGGGGGATTTGCTCTGCTGTGGGAAAGCTGTACGTTGCGGACACAAATAATCACAAAGTGAAGGTTATCGATCCGAAGTCCGGAAGCGTTTCGTATTTCGAGATTTCCGGCCTTCCTTCCACGGCCGCTTCGCCGCGAGGCGAAGCGCGGGAAGCTTACTGGACAGGCTCGGGCGATTTCGAATCTTTCTGGAAGAACGCAAGGCCGGTTCCGGCCCAACCGGCCGGCGTATCATCGAATCTGTTGATTTCCCTCGATCTTCCGGCCGGATGGCATCTGAACGACCAGCTTCCTGTGACGGTTATCGTCGAGACAGCTCGCGCGGCGGGAATTGGGGAGCAAAAAATCGCTGAATTTCCTGTCGAGGGCATCACGTTGCCGATTCGGATTCCGCTTGAGATATCCGGAGATGTATCGGGCGAGCTTCTCGTTTCGGTGTCCGGAATGTTTTGCGACGATGGCGAAACTATCTGCGTCCCGTTCGAAGACAAGCTGCGCATTCCGCTCAAGTCCGGCGCTGGCGACCTATCGGTAACCGCCGTACTCGAGGAACCGATTTAATCCGGCAAGGCGGCCGAAATCGCGTTTTCAAGCGCCGCGTATTCTTCGGGCGATTTCCTGTCCCAATGGTGTCTGCCGAACACCATTTGCCGCTCGTACATCCGCTGCACCACGGAGTCCCGCTTGTCGCGATCAACGGGAATGTCAAGCTCTCCCGTGCGCCCGTTGTCGTAGTGCACCAATACAACGTGCATATCGCCGCGCCTTTCCAGATAGGTAACGGCGGTGAAATTCGGCTTTCTGCAATTCCTGGAATCCATACCGAATCGTGATACCGCCCAAATTGCTCCATAATCGCGGCGGATTCGGCTTTTCCGGTTGTTTCATCATCCTTTAACCACGATTTGAAGCAGCCTGTCCTGGCTGAAGTATCTCTGCGCGGCGGTCTGGATTTGCTCCGGAGTCACGCTTTTGACCGCAGCGTTGAACTGCGGCAGAAAGGCATACCCGGCTCCCGCCATTTCCCACTGGCCGAACCGCGCAAGCTTGTCTTCTGGAAGCTCAAGCGAAAGCGCCTGGTATCCGGTCACGAATCCCTTGACGCCCGCAAGTTCGGAATCGCTTGGCGGCGCGCCCGCAAGGCGCGCGATTTGATCCGAAACGGCGGCGAAAACGTCGGCTTCACGCTGCGGCGAATAGCCGACCGTAAGCATCAACAGCCCCGCTTTGCGCCATGGAACGAACTCCGCCACCGAGCGATACGCCAGCCCTTTTTCGTAAACGATCTCCCGGAACACGCGCAGGTTGAGCAGAGCGGACGCGGCCATAAGCGCTCCGTAATCCGGATTGCCTCCAGCGCCGCCCGTACGCGCTCCTAGCACGAGAAGGTTTTGCTCTCGCGCCATATTCACTTGATACGCGCCGCGCAACCCCGCGCCGTCCGGCAGATCGGGAGCGGAAAACGGCTCGCCGGTACCGTATAGGATTTGACCGATTGATGCGGGGTTATCCAATCCGGCTTTCGCAGCGTCGCCCACGAACATAAAAACCGCGCCGCGCGGCGCGGCCGTCCGCTCCCAATGCGCGCTAACGTCCGCGATCGTAATCGCGGCAAGCGAGCCGGGAGTACCCAAAGGTGGCTGCGCGTACGCGGTTCCCTGAAACGCGGCCTGTCTGAAGGAATCCTGGCCGACTGCAAAAATATCCTCGCTTTCGCCTGCCAGTTTGCCCAGCTGGGTATTGCGCGCATCTTCAAGATACGCGGAATCGAACGCGGGGCGCTTGAGCATCTTTTTGAGCATTTCAATCGCCCTTTGCGCATTGTCGGATGTGGTTGTGATTGCGACCTGTCCGTAATCCCGCGCCACGCCGTAACCGTACCTGTCCCCGAGCGCGGCAAGCGTATTGACGATTTCGTTGCGTTTCAAGGACGCGCTACCGTATTCGAGCATTCCGAGCGTCAGGTTCGTCAAGCCTTCTTTGCCGGGCGGGTCGCTCGCGCTTCCGCCCGCGAAAAACACGCCCATCGAGCAAATATCGCTTCCCGGTTGATTGACTATGATTACTTTCATTCCGTCGGAAAGCGTCGCGTCACGCATGCCGGAAGCGCCGGGCGCGGCCGGAGCGCCCGCGCCTTTTTGCGGTTTTACTTCATCCGGATAAAGCGTTTTCGTAAAATCAACCGTTCCCGCGGCAGGGAGTGAAGAAAGCGCGGTGTCCAGCTCGGCCTCGCCGCCCGCCGCCGTTCCGGGCCGGGGGCGCATATACAAAATCGTGCAATTATCCTTTACGAAATAAGAATTGACGACTCGCTTGACATCGGCGGCCGTGACTTTCGAAAGGTTGTTCAGGTATTCCGTGTAATAGCGCGGATTTCCGTAAACGATCGCGTTTCCGATAAGCGTCGCGCGCTCCCGCGTCCCCGCCTGGTAAAACCTTAATGCCATTTCGAGTTGTGTAATCGCGTCCGCAACCTCCGCGTCGCTTGGCCCCGTTTTCGCGAATTCGGCGATGCCGGCGATCACTTTTGCCGCGGCGCCGGACAGCCCCGTGGATTGATCCGGCGTGACATACAGGATGAAGGTTCCCGCGTTTCTGTACTGCTGGTAGCCGCCGTAGACCGAAAGAATGCCGTTGCCGATCAGGTTCTTAAGCCGCGCCGCGCGCCCCGTCGCAAGCAGATGCTCCGCCACTTCGAGCGCGTACCTGTCCGGATGTTTGAATCCGGGCATCCGCCATCCGACGTTCACCTGCGCGCCGGAATATTTGCCCGTTTCCTCGTCCGCACTGAATCCGGCGAACGAATTGGCGGGAGACGGCCATACCGCGGGAGCGCTTTTACTGGTCCACCCCGCCAGCTTGGACTTGGCGAGCGAAATGGCGGCCTGGGGATTGACATCGCCCGCGATTACGATCGCGGTGTTTTCCGGCGAATAATGCGCCCTGTAATACGCGTCCACAGTCGAACGATCGAAATAGCGTATCGAGTCTTCCGTTCCGATGACGCGCTTGCCGTATTTCGATTCCGGGAAAATCCGCGCCATCATTTCTTCCCATGGATAAAGCGACGGATCATCCAGTCTCTGCTTGATCTCCTCGTTAATGACGGTGCGTTCGAGATTTATTCCGTCTTCCGGCAGCGTCAGGTTCATCAGGCTGTCCGTCAACGTGTCGAGCGCAAGGTCGAGCTGCTCGCTCGATACCGAATTGTAGAAGTGGGTATAGTCGTACCACGTTCCCGCGGATGTCATCCCGCCGACATTGATAATCTCGTCGCGGTTCTGACGCGGCCCGCGCTTTTTCGTTCCGCGGTAAAAGCAATGCTCAAAAAAGTGTGCCAGCCCCCAGTGTTCATCGCCCTCGATCAGACTGCCCGTGTTGATCCAAACATCAACGGTGACGATCGGGCTTTTGTGGTCCTCCCACACCGCGACGGTAAGCCCGTTTTGCGCGCGATCGATTGTAAGCGCTTGCGCCGCGCCGGTCTGCGCGAGAGCGTCCCCGGCAAAAATCGCCGATAACGCCAGCCAGGCCGCCGCGATGACAAGACTGAAACAAAATGTAATGCATGACTTTCTGTACACGCCCCGGTGCTCCACGATGCGGGATAGGAGATTATATACCGCGCACGGCGCGGGTAATTCGAACGAATAGATGTTAATATTTCCCCGTTGACAAGGCGGTGATTCTTGTGTATGGCTTGATTCGCTCGATTGTATGGGGGTTTGTTCTCGCATTCGCGCTGATAATGCACGTCGCGTGCAACGCGGGCAACGGAGTGCGTTCCGGCAATACGGCCGCAGGGGGCTCGCAACAACTTTCTAAAGTCGACCTCGACGCGATTGCAGGCTATGTCCCGCCGGACGGGGTTGATCCCGCGTTGTTCGAAATGCTGCGCGACAGGCTGCTTGACGAGCTGCGCGCTTTGCAGAGCGGTGCCGTCCGCAAAGCCAGCGCAACGCTTCCGCTGGTCGGATTCCGCGTCTCGGAAACCCCCGCGGTTGCGAATTTTTCGTGGCGCTATTCATTTCCCGGTGACAACGACATCAACGGCGAAGTATCTATAGCGGACATCACTCCTATCGCACTAAATTATCTCGCCAGCACATCCGACGGGACGGATGACATAGTCCAGTTTTTCATCGACGGGGATCAAAACGGCGAATTAGGAGTCTCCGACATAACGCCCATCGCGCTGAATTACCTGAATATTTACGACGTGAACATTGCGATTTTCGATTCCCAGCCGAGCGCCGGATGGACCCTCACCGAATGGCGCGAGAACGCGCGTCTTTCCGTAGATGCTTCGATAACGGGCCTTACCGGCGCGCTGCCGCTTCTGATGAACCGCACCACAACGTCCGTCGAATACGGAAGAGTGTCCTGCAATTTGGACGTGGCCTCGTATGAAATTGGCCCCGGATCGTATTACTTCGGCTTGCGCACGCTTTCCGATCCGCCCCGGCATTTCCAGTCTGCGCAGTTCACCCTCGGCGCGCCGCCTCCGGTTGTGGAGTCCGTGTCGCCGACATCCGGCGCCGCGGGAGCGCAGGTCGCGTTTTCCGTGGTGGTTTCGTCGGGCCAAACGCCTTTCACTTACTTTTGGGATTTCGGGGGGGGAGCGGATCCAAGCACTTCATCCGCCGCCGCGCCGGTTGTGACGCTTTCGACTGCGCCGGGCGATTACGCCGCATCGGTCACGGTTTCGAACTTAACCGGATCGGATACATTCGAATTTACGCTTTCCGTCACGGGGCAGCCGAACGAACCTCCGGTGGCGCGGCTCACCGCCGATCCGCTTTCTGGCGAAGCGCCTCTCACCGTTAATTTCGACGCGGGAGGCAGCACCGACCCCGAGTCGCTCCCGCTTGCATTCGAGTGGGATTGGGAGGGCGACGGCACTTACGACTTCAGCTCGGGGCCCGTCGCAACGGCGCAGCATGTTTACGCCGGGGCGGGCGATTTCAATGCGACGATGCGCGTTACCGATTCCGCGTTCCAGTCGGACACCGCATCGGTATTGATTTCCGTTTCCGAAGCAGGCGCGCCGGAGTGGCATATTTCCGTCTTGGATGGACTATCGGATGACGCGTCCTACAGCGCGAGTCTTGCGGAGATCAACGGCCGTCCCGCTGTCACATATTGCGGATTCGAGCCGTACGAATTCAGGTATATTCGAGCTTTGGATGCCGTCGGCCAAAATTGGGCGGCGCCGATAGTGCTGGATACCGATGGCGGCGATTGGAGCACGCTTTTAATGGTAAACGGACGGCCCGCGGCTTCGTATTATTATCGGACGGCAGGCGACCTTAGATACATTCGGGCGGAGGATCCGGACGGCGAATCCTGGGGCGAACCCGTTACGCTCGCGGATGAGGGGGATCTCGGCCAGTACTGTTCAATGGCAATTATTTCCGGAAATCCCGCGGTGAGCTTTTGGTTGAACGGGGGAAACGGAATGGCATACGTCAGGGCGGCGGATCCCGACGGAAATGTTTGGAACGAACCGTTGTTTGCGGATTCAAGGCAGTACGCGGGCAAATTTACATCGCTCAAAGAAGTGGACGGAAAACCTGCAATTTCGTACATTTGGGAACAAGACCAATTTTTCCCGCGCGTGTGTTACGTCCGCGCACTCGATGCTTATGGCGATACTTGGGGCGAGCCGGTTTTGATCGATCCCGACAGCGACGGCTGGGTGGGACACACATCGCTGCAAATAGTCAACGGCAACCCCGCAATCGCTTATTTCGGCAAGTCGCCTGTATCGCTTAGGTATAGTCGATCGCTCGACGCGCAGGGACAGATTTGGCCCGCGGGAAAAATATTGGACGAGGACGGCATAGTGGGAATGATGGCTTCGATGGCCGTTATGAATGGCAATCCCGCCATCGCATATCACTGTCAGGACACGCGCGAACTTCTTTTGATCAGGGCGGACGATCCCGACGGCGAAATCTGGGGCGGGCGCGAGGTAATCGACACCGAGGACGAGACAGGAGTCTGGCCGTCATTCAAAATAATTAACGGCATTCCGATGATTGCTTACACAAATCTTACCAATCTGGATTTGATGTTCGCCGTCTACTACTGAGCGCCAGGCGTATAATCCCGCCGTGGAACCTGTGATGTACCTGGTAGGCGGCGCGGTGCGCGACGCGGTTGCCGCCGCGCGCGCTGCGGGCGCGGATCCGCGCGATCCCGCCCGATTTCGCCTATACATCGAAGGCGAAGCCGGCGCAGGTTTCGAATCGGAAAGTGATACGGAACGGGATTACGTCGTTTGCGGGCTTCCGCAGGACGAACTCGCATCCGAGTTATCGAAGCTGGGCAAATGCGATTTGGTCGGCAAAAGTTTCGGCGTGCTCAAGTTCAGCCCGGATGCCGATTGCGAATTTCTGGGCTGGAAGTTTCGCGCGCGTGCGCGCTGCGACATCGCGCTGCCGCGCAGCGAACGGTCTACGGGGGAACACCACCGCGACTTCGCGGTTACTTTCGACCCTTCGCTTCCCATAGAGGCGGATCTGATGCGCCGCGATTTCACGATAAACGCGATGGCGGCTTCGCCGGACGGCGGGCTTGTAGACCCGTCCGGAGGAGCGGCCGATTTGGAAGCGAAAATCCTTCGCACGGTTTTTCCGCGCTCGTTCGCCGATGACCCGCTGCGCATACTTCGCGCCGCGCAGTTCGCCGCCCGGTTCGAAATGGAGCTTGACCAAAAGATGGTAGAGGAATCCGAGCACGTCCCGCTTGAGCATATTTCGGCGGAGCGCATCCGCGACGAATTGCTAAAGGGGCTGAAGCTGTCCCCCCGCCCTTCCATGTTTTTCAGGCACCTGGAGCGCATGCGAAAGCTGGCGGATGCGTTTCCGGAACTCGCGGCCAAATGGGATTCCCTTCCCGGGTTTTACGACGCGCTTGACAGGTGTCCCCCGCGGCTAAGGGCCGACGCGCTGTTTTATTTCCTCGATTCGGATTCCGCCGTCTTTCCCGGCTCCGGCAAAGGCGAGCCTGCAAGCGCGGCGCGCGTATTGTTCAACAGGCTGCGCTTCTCGAACGATGAAGTTATCCGCGCGTCGGAGCTTTCCGCGGGGGCGCGAATATTCTCGATGACGGCTCAATCTGTGGACGGGGGGGGGGCTTCATCGCGCCCCGTAGTCCGCCGCGCGCTGAAGCGCGCGATTCAAGGCGGTATCGCGCCTGCGGAACTGCTTGAATTTTGCGGATGCGTAACGCCCGATGCTTTCGCGAAAATCGGAGGTCTTTGGCAATCGGAAGTGCCCGCCGCGCGCGATTACGTTTCCGCGCCGCCGATTACCGGAAAGCGCCTGCTCGAAATGGGGTATGAAACCGGCCCGCTCATCGGCAGAATTCTCGAAGCGGTTTCGGAAGCGCATGACCGCGGCGAAATCGCCTCCGCAATAGAAGCCGAGGCGTTCGTCGCGGAAAACTATCCGAAATAGCCGCGCGCGACGCGCGCCGCCAGGCCGTCCGACCGAACCGGTGGCGCACCCGCGCCGTTCTTACCCTCATCCGCCGCCGGGCGTAGCGCTGGCCAGTGCGGGAAACTTCTCGCCGAGCCTGGCCTTGATCGCCTCGTCGCAATTCCATATATAATCCCGCCGACTTCAACATCGGAGCGATTATGCCTAGAACACTCTCGCGGCGGGTGACTGACTCGCCGCCTTATCTGTTTGCCGAGCTCGATAAGGCCGAGCAGGCCGCCCGTGCGCGCGGGATCGACGTAATCCGCCTGTCGATCGGCGATCCCGATTTGCCCTCGCCGCCCTTCGTCATCGAGGACGCGGCCAGGCGGCTTTCGGATTCGAAATACCACCGTTATCCTCCTTACCGCGGCACTTCGTTTTTCACGGAGAACATAATCGAGTACATGAATCGCAGGTTCGGGGTCGAGCTCACTCCGGAAAACGTGCTCTGCCTTATAGGCGCGAAGGAAGGCATTGCGCACTTGACGTTCGGTGTCGTGGATCCGGGCGGATTGTCCATCCACCACGAGCCGGGATACATGGTCGCGTCCATCATTTCCGGATTTGCGGGGGGGGAGGCGTACTTCCGGCCGCTTCTTCCTTCGAACGGATTCCTTTTGGATTACCACACGATCCCGGCGGACGTCACGGCCCGCGCGAACATACTTTGGGTCAACCATCCCGGCAATCCCACGGGCGCGGTCGCTCCGAAGGAATACTACGACGGCCTTGTCGAGTGGGCGCAAAAAAACGACGTTTGGCTGGGCAGCGACCTCGCGTACAGCGAGAATTATTACGGAATCGAGAACCGGCCCGCGAGCCTTCTTGCCGCGCCGGGCGCGATGGACTGCGCGATAGAATTCCACAGCTTTTCGAAAATATTCAACATGACCGGTTGGCGGATCGGCTGGGCGTGCGGCAACGCGGAGCTTGTCGGCGCGCTGGCGGCGATTAAAAGCAATCTGGACACCTCGCAATTCGGCGCGATCGCGGACGCCGCGGCCGCGGGGCTGAACCATCCCGACGCCTCGGGTTGGATGAGCGAAAACCGGGAGCGTATGCGCGCGCGGCGCGACATGGTTTGCGGCGCGCTTCGGGAATGCGGAATAGAAGTGACGCCGCCCGCGGCCTCGCTGTATGTATGGAGCCCGCTTCCGCCGGGCGTCACCGACAGCATCGCGTTCGCGGCGGAGCTGCTGGAAAAAACCGGCGTGCTGATCGCTCCGGGCCGGGGCTACGGCCCAAGCGGCGAGGGCTTTTTCCGCATCAGTCTGACCTACGCCGAAGCTGAGCTGGAAGAAGCGATGCGCAGGCTTCGCGAATACTTGCGAAAGTGAAACCGAAGCTTGACAAACCGGTCCTTCGTAAATACAATGTAAATACGATGTATCTCCAATGGTGATACATCGTACATACGGAGGTGCGCGATGCGCAAGAAACTGGTGAAGCACGGAAACAGCCTGGCGATTGTGATTGACAAGCCGATTCTGGAGCTTGTCGGCTTTAACGCGGATACCGAAGTTGAAATTCGAACCAACGGCTCCGAGCTTTTGATTCGACCCGCGGAAGCGGCAATAAGCGAAGAAGAATTCAAGACAGCGCTCGCGGAGCTCACGGCAAGGCATTACGAAACCTTGAAGAAACTCGCTGAGTAGCAAATGGTTCGCATCAAATTCGTTTCACGCGAGCAGGTATTGGCAATTCACGGGGAGATGATTAGGCAATTCGGCGGCGAACCTGGACTTGCCGATTTCGGCATGCTGGAATCCGCGCTTACGATGACGAAAGCTTCGTTCGGCGGCGAGTATCTGCACAGGGATATTTTCGAAATGGCGGCGGCATATGCATTTCACATTGCGAAAAATCATCCTTTCATTGATGGGAACAAAAGAACGGCATTTATGACGGCGATGGTTTTCCTGAAGGTCAACGGATTCGAATTCAACGACGTCGGCAGGACGCTTGAATGCGCGATGCTCGCCATCGCTTCGTGAGAAATGGCCAAGCGGGAATTCGCCGATGTACTGCGTGGCCCGCCCGGCGCGCAAACACACGCGCAGGATGCTTTTGAGGAATGACTCCGGCCGGCGCGGTATAATCCCGCTTCGACATGTCCCGCCCTTCGATGCCACCCCGCGCAAGGATCGCCCGGTTGTTTTTCGGGAATTACTTCCTTTGGATCTGCCGCATTCTCGGCGGCGGGGCGGGCGTCGCGATGCTCGTCTCGTTTCTCCCGCAGATACTCGCCGGCCCGCAGCCGATTTGGCGCTCGCCCGCCCGCGAAGCCGTTCTGATGATTCTTTTCCTTTTGTCCCTTCTGGGGCTGATCGCCGCGGCGTTCCGGCCGTTCGGCTCCGGCATCTTCACCTGCGCCGCGATGATCGCGTGGCTCGCGGTCGAAGGGACACCGCCCGGCAAGCCCGCGTTTTTCCCCGGAATCGCGCGGTATTTCATGTTCCATTACATCTTCATCTTCGGCGCATTCTATGCCCTCGCCGGATGGATGCTCGGCCCGCGGAGCCGCACGCCCGCGCCGATCGCGCAGCCCGCGGTCGAACCCGCTGGACCGCCCGATTCGCCAAATCCTCCTCCGGAGGGGTAGTATTAGCTTTCCCAATCCACAATCAAGGGGCTACACATGATTTCGCTTCGCTTTATTGCACCCGCTCTGGCGCTCGTTCTTTTCGCAGCCGCGCCCGGGTTCGCCGACCAGCACATGGAGCATCCCGACGCCGCCTCCGCCGCCGAAATGCACGGCGGCCACCAGGGCGCGCCGATGTATATGAAGCCCGCGGGCTTCGCGGGCCCGTCCTTCGCCTACCCGGACGTGTTCATCCTCTGCGACGACTACGAGATGATGCGCAAGTGGTACGCCGAAACCTTCGGCCTTTCCGTTTTCATGGATTACGGCGCCCAGCACGGCGTCTCGATCTACTGCAGCGAGGGCGACACGACCGTGTGCTTCGGTGACGCCAAAAAGATGCAGCTAGAGCTTCCGGCCGACCGCACGAGCGCGTTCGTCCTGCAGTTCGTCGTGTACGAGCCGCAGGCCGCGTACGACTGGGCGGTTGCACACGGCGCGACCGGCTGGATGCCTCCGATGGACGTCGGCCCGGCCACGGTTTCGGCCATAGGCGACCCGGAAGGCAACCAGATCTGGCTGGTTACGCCCAAAGGAATGGACGGAATGGAAATGTCCGGCGGCCACAACTGCATGTGCGGGGACGGCTGCGCCTCGATGTGCGGCGGCAACTGCACGTGCCCCGAAATGGAAGACGACGGCGAAGACGACGGCTAGGCCGCGTCCTCCCGTTTGTTTTTTCCGTGGGACCACGTGAATAAAAGGTACTCGATCGCGTCGCCGACCGTCGCGTCCAAATAAGGCATATCCTCGTCCGGCTCGAACAGGATTTCAAGCGACTCGTCGTTGCGCACGCCCAGCGCGCCCAGCGGCATCGCCAGGATTCCGCCCGCCCGGAAGTGGCAGAACACGAGGCTTGCAAGCGCCTGCCGGCGGCGCATATTGGCTCAAAGCGTTGTCAGAATGGATTCGCCTTCAAATCTCGGAAGCATCGTTAGGAATTCCCGTGCATGAATTGAATGCGCGGGTGGGGTCGGGGGTGGGAAAGGTCGTTTGGTGCGGGGCTGGACTTGTGAACCAACACGTATCTTGATCCTATTAGATCAAACATCATATAGATTATATTCTAAGGCAAGCTTCGGTATTATGCCTTGTCTGGGCTTATCCAGATAATTCGTATTCAATGGAGCCATCAGATGCGTAAACGTGATTCCGAGTATCATTGCCGGGTTTTCAATACCGAGCACTATCTACTTGAATTAAATGTCAAGGCTGCAAGCAAGCATGAAACCGTGTCGATAGTTGCCAATAGAGTTCTCGAATTGTGGAATCGCCAGTGGGATTACATTGACTGCGAATACGACAAGGTGCAGATCTGAGCCGATAGTGGTAAAGTACGCGCCCAGAGTCCCACGGGTCACAATTTATTTCTGAATTAGCGATTGATTGAATCCAAGGATGTGTGAAATGAAATTCCATTGCGAAGTTTTGAAGTCTGAATACTATAGGGTTCGAGTTGAAGTAGATTCTGATAGCAAGGAATGTGCCTGTGAAAAGGCCATATACAAGGCTTCACTTCTTGAGGATAGCGCATGGAAATATCTAGACTGCGACTATACTTTTGCAGACTGCGTATCGGAAGAGGAGTGGAATAAGGGAAAAAGGCCTATGCCATAAAAAAGAGGGTAATTATGGCTACTCAGCAATTTGGTCCGTTTCTGGACTCTGGATGTAATAACCACCAATTAAGCGGCAAAACGATATTTGAGCTTATTTCTTTATTACATTTACGACATGCACACACCAAATTCCAAATGCTATTAGTCTTTCCTACAGAGTATGGCAGCACATGGTGAACTTCAATGTATCTTTTGGCGTTGCAATACTGGCATTGATTTCTATCTCGGATAATCACAGAGGTTTTTACGCTATTTGTGAATTTGCAACGTGCTTTAGAACTATATAATTTATCCCATCGCTCTGAGTAATAATCTGGATCTAGTTTTAGTGAATATTTATCGCATAGATTAATTATTGTTCCTTTAACTTTATGCCGGTTTGGTAAATACCGCAAGGATGCTAGAAATAGTAGTTCCTGCTTTTCCAATGCTTCCTTCATAAACCGATTTGGGTTTTGGCTTGGAATAAGCAATGACAATTCCAATAGTCGAACCAATAGTCCACTTTTGTGCGCCCCATTTGCAAGCTTTTGAATTTGTGAGTGCACCTATTTTGGCCGTTTTGCCAATCTATCAAGCTGTACAACTAGCCTTCATGTCTGACGTATAATAGGTTTTCAGGCAAGGAGGTATGGAATGGCAGAAGCAGCGGTGAAGGCGAAGGCGAAGGTTGGATCC